>NZ_JAPEOB010000009.1 GCF_026341775.1 Streptomyces sp. NBC_00654
AAACGCCTTCTGACCAGCGGAAACGCTGGTCATTTCTTTTTCCCGACCTATGCACATCGCTTTCGGGCCAAGCGCCTTGACTGTCCACGATCGTGGGCACATGGTGTTCTCATGGCAGATGAGCGGTACAACATCGGGCCCATGGCTGCCTCTTGGCTGCGCGCCCTCAAGTCAGAGAACAAGAGTGACAACACCATTCGTATCTACGCGAACGCCGTGAACTCGTTCGCGCGGTTCCTGCTCGACCAGGACGCCGGGTATCGGCCGGTCGCCGACGAGGAAGGAACACCCGGACGGCCCGCGCCGTCCGAACTCGACGAGGTGCACCGCGAGCATGTGCAGGCGTACATCGCCGCCACGATCGCGCGTACGTCGCCGGCGAACGCACACCAGCACTTCCGGGCGCTGAAAACCTTCTTCAACTGGCTCACGGACGAGGAAGAGATCGACCGCACCCCCATGCGGACGATGAAACCGCCGACGGTCACCGAGAACGAGGTGCCCGTCATCCCCGAGGCCGACCTCGTGAAGCTGTTCCGGGCGTGCAAGGGCAAGACGTACGCCGACCGTCGAGACACGGCGATCCTGCTGCTGTTCCTCGACACGGGCGTGCGGCTGTCGGAACTCACCGACCGCAAGGTCGTCGACCTCGACCTCGACCTCATGGTGCTGCGCGTCCTCGGGAAGAAGGACAAATGGCGTTCAGTGCCGTTCGGCCGGACCGCGGCGACCGCCCTCGACCGGTACCTGCGGGCGGCGGCGAAGCACAAGGGCAAGGCGCTCGAAGAGGACATGTGGCTGTGGTGGGGCGACCGCGGGCAGAAGATGCACCGCTTCACCATCTGGGGCGTGGGGACCATGCTCAAGCGGCGGTGCGCCGAGGCGGAGATCGACCCGATCCACCCCCACCAATTCCGGCACACGTTCGCACACTTGTGGAAGGTGAACGGCGGGAACGAGGACGACCTCATGCGCATCACAGGGTGGAGTTCCCGGCAGATGCTGTCCCGATACGCGTCGTCGGCCGGCGCCGAGCGCGCCCGCTCCGCTCACGCTCGTCTCAGCCCGGCCGACCGCCTCGGCTGAAAAACGACTGCGCCCCGGTGCCCGGCTCGTCGACGAGAGCCGGCTACCGGGGCGTACTTGTGCAGGGTGGGGGGTTAGCCTCGCTGCACTTCGAGGTTCCCGACGAGCTGTGGCATACGGAGGCACAGGAGTGCGAGCGCCGCAGCCTCGTCGATCTGCTGGGGATCATGAGCGAGCCGGACGTACCCGCCGAAGTCGCGGTACACCACTGGCGTACCGCGGTCGAGTTCGACCTGCTCAACCCGCACATCTGTCACGTGACCCCCTGTTCCCGCCGTCCGATTTACGAGCACCACAAATCGAACCGGCGTTCGACACGCGCGAGGTCTGATCACTCTACGACGAGGCGAGCCGTAAACACAGGGCGTATCACACGCAACAGTGGGTGACCTCGTCACCAGATATATGCAAGCTAAACGCAGTTCCCGGCAGCGTCACCCGTTCGGGTGAGCGCTTACTTTTCGGCGTCCCACCGATCTGCTACAGCCTGCGCCTTATCGGTCGATTCGCCCTCTGCGCCGATGGCGCGAATCAGCCGCGCGGGTGCGCCGGCCGACAGCTCGGCGTCGGTGTACCCGATCACCTGCAGGTGCGCCGCCGCCGCGACGATCTCGCGGTCGAGGCCGAGGCCGATCGCGACGGCGCCGACGAGCTGCGGCGTGATGTCGTACCCCTGATCACCGATGATCTTCGCCGTAAGGCTCTTGCTCGGCGACCATCCGGTATCCGGGTCCACAGCGACAGCGGAGAACTCGCGTGTCGACATGCGTCGGTCTCGGCCGACATGCGCCTTCACGAGTTCCGTGAGCGCGTCCCGCTGCTGTGGCATCCCTCCGCCTCTCAAGGCTCACAAGTCCACGCCCAAAACCGGGCGAATATGCGAATTCGCAGGTCAGGGCGTACAACCTTTTTCACTTGGCAGACATTGTCCACGATCAGGGGCAGCTATGGGGGCCGGGGGGGATTCCCGGCTGATTCTTAACCCCCGCATAAGCTGCCCACGATCGTGGACACCGCTCGAACGATGTGCTGTACTGGCGTTGTCCACGATCGTGGGCAGCAAAGCGGAGGCTCATCCATGGCTCATGCCCGGCGACTGCATCTGACCGACAGGTACGTGCTGCGCGGACTGATGACATGGGCGCCGGGCGGCAGCTCACTGGATATCCGGAAGCTCGCCGACGCCGTCGGCGTCTCGAAGAGCAAGATCGGCGCGCTGCTGTCCGGTGAACGACCTTCGGTCACGGAGGACGTTGCCGACCGCATATGCGAGGTGCTCGACGTACGCCGAGACGCTCTTTTTTACGACCCACTGCCCACGCCCATGGGCGTGGGCGGTCATCCGAAGGAAGGGGCTCGAAGTGAACACGAGCGAGCGTTCGCAGCAGATGAGGTTCGCGGCCCACATGAGTTGGGCGAACACGCCGAACCGGTCGGCCCGTACCGCCGCCGCCCGTAGGGCGTCGCACCACACGCGGTTCCTCGCCATGGCGCGCGAGCAGCACCCCGACGCGACCGAGGCAGAGATCACGCAGGTCGCCGAGTCGCTGCGCAAGGCGCATTACAGCGCGCTCGCCCTCAAGTCGGCGGCCGCCCGCCGCGCGAAGAGCGAGGCCGCGAAGGAGAAGAAGCGGGCCGAGGCGCGGCAGCAGCTCGCGCAGTACCGCCCCGGCTCGGCCGCCGCCTGACATCACCCCGGACGCAAGTCGGGGCCGACCCGGACCGGCATCCGGAACGACCCCTGTCGGCTCGCGCCCCACTCAACTACTGCAGAAAGCGAGGCGAGTGCCTTGAGCGCACAGCCTATCCCGCTCCGTTCCGCGAAAGCGCCGAAGATCGACCCGCAGCTCGTCGCGGTCGAGGCGGCGATCGACTACCTGATGTTGCCGACCGTGCGGCCGCCGCTCGTTCGCGAGGACGGCGTACACGTCGTCGTCGCCGACGGCGAGCAGTTCGCACAGTGGACGTACGCCCTCGGCGGCGACGTGAACCGCGCGCCCGCCCTCGACGGGGCGTCGCTGTGGACGCTGCGCACCGAGACACCGCAGCGCGCCGACGGCTCGACCGTTCGGATCCTCGTACACGTCCCCCTCGTGCACGACGAGTTCGTGCCGGCCGAGTTCCGAGGGGCGGCGTCGGCATGACGAACACGAACATCGAACGGGCAGCCCGCGCGATCGCGGCCGCCGTCGTGCACGGCACGACGGGCGACCCCGCCCTCGAAGCGGCGCAGCAGCTCGACGAGTTGGGACTGCTCACCCGGTCGACCGACCCGTTCTCGACGCCCGGTAAGAACCGGCCCGCGCCGAGCCCGGCCGCCGTCGCCGCCCTCGCCGAGTGCGGCAAGGCGAAGCGGATCGCCGACACCGCCCGCGCGCAGATCGACGGCATGCCGGGCACGCCCGACGTGTCCTCGGTCGGCGGCGAAGTGCGGTTCGTCGTTCACCCGAGGTCACTCGCCGACTGGAAGCAGTGGATGCACGCCCTCGGCGTCGGCGATTCGCGAGCCGACTCGACCGGGGTGTCGATGACCGTCCGCTGCACGTACGGCGGTGTCCGTGCCCGCCTCGTCGGCGTCGGCGTGCCCGCGCTGTACGGCGAGCAGCTCGCCGACCTCGGTCGCCGGATGGCGGTCCGGCCGTGATCGACAACGTCATCAGCGCCGTGATCATCGCGCTCGTCGCGATCGCTCTGCTGCTCGCTTCTTCTGCCGGGGGTTCCCGATGACCAACACCAACAGGCCCGTTGACGGGCCGTACCGCATCACGACCGAGCCGATTCCGACCGGCGTAACGCTCGACGTCGAGCCGTTCGTGCAGGGCATCGTGACCGACGTCGTCGAGGCGCTGCTCACCGACCGGTTCCTCGACCGGTTCGACGGGCTCGTCGACATGCAGGCGCGTGACCCGCACCTGATCGAGCGGCCGCAAGATCTGCCGTTCGAGGGGCTCGTCGACGACCTCGTCGCCGAGGTGCGCACGAAACTGCCGGTCTACGGCCGGCAGTGCGGGCGCCTCGCCGAGCGGCTGCTGACGCTCAGCCTCGCCGGGCAGTTGCAGTCCCTCGCCGACCGCCGGGCGGCCGCCGCTCAGCGCACCGAGAGGGGCGCGGCCGCGTGAAGCTGACGTATCGCGACGAGTGGCGAGTGATGGTCACTCTCAAGCCTCGCCGCCCCGCCGACCTCGGGCTCACCGGCCTCGACGAACTCGCCGAGTTCGTCGCCGCGAGCGGGCCGATCACGGTCGCGGTTCTGCCGCGCCGCCTCGGCAGCCTCGGGTTCGGCGCCCTGTCCATGAGTGACAGCCTCGTGAGCCGCGACGTCGAGGGCGACTACCGGCGACGCTGCGACGAGATCGCCGCCGAGCTGCGGCAGCGCCCGCAGGTCGACGAGGTGACCGTCACCTGCAGCGAGACGCACACGTGCTCGTACTGCCGGTTGCGGTGGGAGGTGCTCACCGCAGACGAGGCGGCCGACGACTCGACGAATCAGGACGAGCGCAGCGTCGAGGGCGAGCCCGTGTGCTGCGGCGAGGCGATCGCCGAGTTCCGTACCGAGCGGGGCATTCCGCAGCTCGCCGAGGCGGGTGAGCGCGCGTGATCCCGCTCCCCAACGCCCGCCGTGCGGCCGCCGAGTGCCTGCGCGAGTACGACCTCGACGGACTGCCCGAGTGGCGCCTCGCCGCCGACGACGACACCGGCCGGACCGAGCCGCGGTGCATCGCGCCCGTGTGCCCCGACCCGGAGCACGAGCGGGTCGACGCGAGCGTGTACTCGTGCTGCCCCGGACCGGTCGTCGAGGTCGGCGACCGCGTGCTCGCCGAGTACCTCGTCGCGCTGCTCAATGACGACCGCGGGGCGGGTGAACAGTCGTGAGCGCCCGGACCGTGATCGAGCACGCGCTGCGCGTGTACTACGCCGACAGCCGCGACCCGCAGCACGTCGTCGAGCGGCTGCTCGCGCAGTACGACGCCGAGCGCGCGATCTCGCCGCTGTACGTCGCCGACTACGACAGCGCCCCGCTGACCTTGCACCTGACCCGCGAGGCCGCCCGCGCCGCCTGCGACGACGTCGCCGAGGTGGACGCGCACGGCCGGTATTGGGACTGGCGGACTGAAGACGGCGACGTCGATCGGCAGTTCTGGGCGCACCCCGACGACGACTCGCCCATCGGCTACACCGGCGGCGCCGTTTGGCAGATCAGCGTCGAGCCGAGTGAGAAGGACACCCGCGGCGGATCGCCGCAACAGGGCGAGTCCACTCACGAGCAACGGCACCCGCGCCCGTGCGAGTTCCCGACCGTGCTGCCGTGCCAGTGCCCGCGCCCGTCGGCGCTGCCCGAGTCGTCGTTCATCCGAGCCCGGTACCGCGCCCGCATCGGCGCGTTCTCCGCGGGCGTCAAGAACGGGCACGGCGACGCGCACCTGTGGGTGGGTGAGCTGCGGTGACCGACCCGAAGTGGGCCGTCGCGACCGACCGGGGTCGGTACTACCAGGACCCCGCCGGGGGGCCGGACCTGATCAGCGTCACGAACGCGCTGTCGAGCATCGCGAAACCGGCGCTCGTGCCGTGGGCAGCCGGCCTTACCGCCGACGCCGTCATCGCCGACCCGATCGCGACCGCCCGGCGAGCACGGACCGAGCCGACCGCGCTGCGACGCGAACTCGTGGCGGTGTCACGGGAGTACACCGACAAGGCTCGCGACCTCGGCACGCGGGTGCACCTGCGGGCCGTGTCGCTCGTGCTGAACACGCCCTACCCGTACGACCCCGAGGTCGAGCCGTACGCGGTGCAGCTCGCCGCGTGGTTCCGGCTGTGGCGCGTCGACTTCGAGCGCGACGTGTTGGCGGTCGAGATGACTGTCATGAACCGCAAGCGCGGGTACGCCGGGACCGGCGATCTGTGGGTGTGGCTGCCGACCGGCCGGTATCGGCGGCGGCAGTTGTGGCTCATCGACTACAAGACGAGCGCGAAGAAGCCGGCGAGCACGGTCTACGACGATCAGCCGCTGCAGCTCGCCGGCCTGCGGCACGCCCCCGAGTGGCTGCTGCCGGACGACAGCAGCGAGCCGGCGCCGCGGGTGCACCGTACGGCGCTCCTGAACCTGCGGACGCGCAGTCGTCGGCTCATCGAAGTGCCGTCCGGCCGGCGTCAGTTCCGGGCGTTCCTCGGCGCTCTCGAAACCTCCCGCTACCTGCATGACGCCCCGACCTCGTATCCGGCGGTCGACCCGCCGTGGGCGCCGGGCGCATCCGATCGAAAGGCAGCGTGACCATGGGATCGCGCATCATGACCATGAAGCGGCAGGCGGCCGAACTCGGCCGCATCCGCACCGGCTACAGCCGGCCCAACCCGAAGCCGAACGGGCGGCCGATCCCGGTCAAGTCCAAGACGTTCATCCTCACGTCGCACTCGCGCGAGTACGTCGCGGCCGCGGCCGAGCTGTACGGCGGCCGGGTCGAGCAGTGGACCCCGCAGGGGCAGCCCGTCGCGCAGTGGCGGGTCATCACCGAGGCGACCGAGCTGCGGGCGATCCTGCCCGCCGGCGACCCGCTCGACCAGTCAAACGAGATGTGGACGGGCGGCGGCTGCGCGCGGCGCTGCGACGGCGTGACCGAGCGCCTGTCGGGCGACCCGTGCATCTGCCTCGCGCGGTACGGCGAGGACTGGCACGAGCGCCCCGCCGACGAGGTGTGCCGCCCGACGTCCCGCGTCGGCGTGTTCCTGCCCGATCTTCCCGACCTCGGCGTGTGGCGGATCGAGACGAAGTCGTATTACGCGGCCGACGCGCTCGCCGGCGGGCTCGACACCGTGCTGCAGGCGACGGGCGGCAAGGGCATGATGCCCGTCCGCATGTGGATCGAGCAGCGCAAGGCACTGCGCAAGGGCAAGACAAAGCAGTTCCAAGTGATCATGATCGTGCCGTCGCTGCCGAAGCTGCGGCACGCCCTTACCGGTCCGATCAGCACGGCGGCCGCCCTCGATCCGGCAAGCCTCAATCGGCCCGCGATCGAGGCCGCGCCCGCCGAGCTGCCCGACTACCTCGCCGACGCCCGCGCGTGCCGTACGTCCGCCGAGGTGCGCGAGGTGTGGCACCGGGCGAACCGCGCCGGGCACGTCGCCCGCGACGGGTCCGACGAGCTGTCGCGCGACCTCATGCGGATCGCCGAGGACATCGACAAGGGGATCGACCCGACGACGGGCGAGGTCGGCGACCAGGACGACGGCGGCGAGGGCGACGAACTCGGGCCGGACGACGACGGCGTGTACGACGTCGAGGTGCTCGGCGAGGGCGACCAGGACGCAACCGAACCGCCGACCGCGCAGCCCGCGACCTCATGGCCGGCGGCGGCGCAGCCCGGATCGGGGGCACGCCGATGACGTGGCACTTCGGCCGATGGTCCGCGTTCGATCTGGAGACGACGGGCGTCGACGTCGAGAACGACCGGATCGTGACCGGCGCTGTGCTCTCGCGCGGCGGCGGCATCGAGGCCGAGGCCGGCGAATGGCTCGCCGACCCCGGTGTCGAGATCCCCGCCGAGGCGACCGAGGTACACAAGATCACGACCGAGCATGCGCGAGCGAAGGGTGACCCGGCGCGCGACGTCGTACGCGAGATCGCCGCGGAACTCGCCGGGCAGGTGCTGCTCGCCGGCTCGGCGATCGTCGGGCACAACGTGTCGTACGACTTGACGCTGCTCGACCGCGAGTGCCGCCGGTACGAACTGCCGACCCTGCACGACCGGCTCGACGGCACCCCGCTGCACGTGATCGACACTCGCGTGCTCGACCAGCACGCCGACCAGTTCCGCAAGCGCCCGAGCGAGCAGCAAGGGGCGCGGCAGCTCGTCACGCTCGCGCAGGTCTACGGCGTGCCGTGGGACGACGAGGCGGCGCACGGCTGCTCGTTCGACGCACTCGCCGCCGCACAGATCGCCCGCTCGATCGCGGAGATCGCACACACGCGGTGGCGTGACTTGCCCGAGCGGATCCAAGCGATCCGGCGGCCGCGGTTCTACGCGTTCCGCGATCTCTCGCTCGCCGAGCTGCACGCCGCACAGATCGAGTGGGCGGCCGAGCAGGCGGCCGGGCTCGAAAAGCACTTCCGGAAGACAGACCCGAACGCGGTCGTCGACCGCGCGTGGCCGCTGCGCCCGTGGGTCGAGCCGAGCACCGAAGGGGCACCCGCATGACCGACCGGAACATCATCGGATTCGACGTCGACCGCAACGGCAGCGCCGTGATCGTGGTCGCGGTGCAGCGCGACGGCTCGTACACCGTGCGCACGCCGGGCGTGTGCAAGTCGCTCGCCGCCGAGCTGCTGCGCGGGATCGCCGACCGGCTCGACGCCGAACACGGCCCGTTCCCCTGCACCCCGGCGCCCGAGCAGCACGACCGGCCGCGCGAGGACCGGCCGGCCGACCCGCGCGGCGGCCGCCTCGACCGCGACCGCGGCGTGTACCGCGACCCCCGCGGGGACTCGTGGGACCTGTCGCTGTTGTGGGGCGACGAGTTCGACCGCGAGTGGAAGTGGCACGGCAGCACTGACCGGCTCGGCGAGCCGCTGCTGCGGGCCGAGGACGACGGCGAGGTGCAGCCGCTCGGCGTGCTGCGCGCCCTGTACGGCCCGATCAGTCCGCGCTCGGGCGGTGCGGCATGACGCACTCGATCCCCGGACTGATCGCCGTGGGCGACGAGCCGCTGCTCGCCGACCGCCGCACCGGCAGCCCCGACGAGTTCCGCGTGTTCGGGCTCGACCTCTCAATCACCTCGACCGGCGTGTGCAGGCCCGACGGCTCGACGTTCCGGATCCGGACCCGGCAGAAGGACGGACCGCGCCGGCTGCTGCACATCCGGGGGGCCCTGATCGCCGAGATCGCCGAGCACCGGCCGCACCTCGCCGTGATTGAGGATCTGCCGACCCGCATGCACCCGAGGTCGCTCAAGCCGATCGCCGCCCTGCACGGCGTCGTGCAAGCGCTGCTGCTCGACGCCGACGTGCCGTGGGCGTACGTGGCCCCGGCGACGTTGAAGAAGTACGCCGCCGACAACGGCGCCGCCTCGAAACGGGACATGACCGCGGCCGCGTTCCTCGCCGACGGCGCGCAGTTCGAGAACGACGAGGGCGCCGACCAGGCCGACGCATGGTGGCTGCGCGCGGCCGGCTACGACTGGTGCGGGCTGCCGCGGTTCTCGATGCCGCAGGCGCAGCGCGACGCCCTCGGCAAGGCGGATTGGCCCGACGCGTACGTGCAGCGCTACGTGATGGGGGCGGCCGCATGATCGTCGAGGGATTCGGGGGGCCCGGCGGTTGGGCCGTCGCACTCAAGCGGCGCGGCGCGCGGCACGTCGGTATGGAGACCGACCGCGACGCGTGCGCCACGCGTGCCGCGGCCGGCCACCCGACGATCCGGTGTGACGTGACCGCCTACCCGACCGCCCCGTTCCGCGACCGGATCACGGGCAAGGTCGACTCACCGGTGTGCACGCCGTACTCGCGCGCCGGGAAGGGGCTCGGAAAGGTCGATCAGCCGGTCGTCGCGCAGGCGATTGACGACCTCGCGCACGGCCGGGACACCCGCGCCGCGCTGCGGGCCGAGTGCGCCGACAAGCTGTCGATCCTGGCGGCCGAGCCGATGCGGTGGCATCACGACCTGCGCCCCGAGTGGATCGTGATGGAACAGGTGCCCGACGTGCTGCCGCTGTGGCAGCAGTACGTCGAGGTGCTCACCCGCTGGGGGTACTCGGCGTCGGCGCGCGTGCTGAACGCTGCCGACTACGGCGTGCCGCAGACCCGTCGCCGGGCGGTTCTCGCCGCCTCGCGGATCCGCGAGGTCGTGTGGCCCGAGCCGACGCACTACGACCCGGCACGCGGCGATTGGTTGTGGGGGACGCCGTGGGTGTCGATGGCCGAGGCGCTCGGGCTGCCGCCCGGCGTGGTGGTGAACACCCGCGGTGACCGGCCGAAGGACGAGCGGGGGCGGGCGGCGGGCGGGAACGAGTTCCCGGCCGACGGCCCGAGTAACGCCCTTACTGGCCGGGCCCGTTCCTGGAAACTCCGCTCCGGTCAAGTCTGGAAGTCGCGCCCCGATCAGCCCGTCGAGCGGTACGAACGCGCGATCAGCGCACCCGCTTTCACCATCACCGGGTCGGCGATCAGTTGCAAATGGGTGGGCGACGGCATCGAGGAGCGCAACCTTTCGTTGGCGGAAGCGGCGACTCTCCAGACGTTCCCGGCCGGGCACCCGTTCCACGGAACCCGCACCTCGCAGTTCAGGCAGGTCGGGAACGCGATACCGCCACTGCTCGCCGAGGTCGTGTTCGAGGCCGCGGCCGGCCCGGTAGTCGATCGGGACGGCAGCGAGCTACGCGTCGAGGTCGCGGTATGAGGCGCCGCTGCGCCGCGGCCGGCGCCCCCACCATCCCCGGCACGGCTGTGAAGCCGCGCCGCCGGACGTCCGACGAGATCACCGCGGCGATGTCGCGGCCGGTTCCGCCGGTCCCTGATCAGGGCGACCTCGTCGAGCACTGGCGCGACTGCGGGTTGCTCGACGACGAGGCGGTCGACGCCCTCGGCGGCGAGCAGCCGTGAAGGGGCTCGGGCCGACCATCGGCAACCCGCACCCCGGCTACGGGCTGCGGGTCCGCCTCGACAGCAACAAGGCGAAGAGCCTCGCCTCGGGCGACTTCACGTGCCCGTGCGGGCACGCCGAGGACGCCGTCGGATACGCCGAGGTCGAGTTGCTCGCCGTCCGCTACGGCCGGCACCGCCGCGACGAGTGCCCGATCCCCGAGGTCAGAGAAGAAGGCGCACGCCAGTACGCCGCTCTTGAGCGGTCCATGAAGAAGAAGCGAAGGAAGTGACTCACCCATGCCGAGGCTGAACGAAGATGCCGAGGTCGAGGTCAAGCTCGACAGTGCCGGCGCGATGCTGCAGCAGGCGATTCCCGCGATCCTGCGCCGCGGGCTGTTCGAGGCGCCCGGATCGAGGATCGTCGCGGTCGTCGAGTTCGCGAGTACGACGTACACCGGGCACGCGGCCGACGAGGACAAAGACCCGCAGGTAAAGCTCAGGGTCAAGCTCGCCGAGGTCGCCACCGAGGGCGACACGATACGGCTGCTGCGCGAGGTGCAGCGCGCCATGTACCGGCAGCGCAAGATGAACGGCACGCTCGACGAGATCGGGCCCGGCTCGCAGGACGTCGAGGCGACCGTCGCCGCGCTGCTCGCCGAGCAGCCGACCGAGGTCGAGTTCGAGGTGCACGAGGAACGCAAGCGTGCGCAGCGAGGCGGAAACCGAGCCGAGCAGTTCTGATGCCCCGCCCCCCGAGCAGCAGTGGCGGCGCTCGTCGTGAGCGCTGCCGCTGCGGCCGCACCGTACTGCGGCAGCTCGTCGGCAACCGTGCGGCGCTCGCTGTGACCGCCGACGCCGACGAACTGACCGCCGCGGCGGCCGCGTTGCTGCGCGAGCCGAACCGGCTCGACTGGTGTGTACGCACCTCGGCGGGCGGACCCGACCTGCAGTGGGCCGACTGCCACCGACGCAAGGCGGAGTGCACCCGCCCGCACGTGATCGACCATCAGTGCACGGCGCCCCCCGGCACTGGCGCCCACGCCCACGGGCGCGGGCGAGGCGGGCGCCGCCCCCGTACGACCTCGGTTCCCGAGGGACAGCTCACCCTCGGATAGGAGAACCCCGATGCCATGGTTCGTCGTTGACGACAACGCCCACAGCCACCCGAAGATGATCGCCGCCGGGAACGCGGCGCTCGGGTTGTGGCTGCGCTGCGGCGCCTACGCCGCACAGCACCTGACCGACGGCATCGTGCCCGGCGTCATCGCGAAGATGTACGGCTCGAAGCCGCAGATCGCGAAGTTGGTCGCTGCCGGGCTGTGGCACGAACGCGGGCACTCGTGCAGGCACCCGAAGTGCGCGCAGCCGGCGCCCGGCGACTTTTTCATTCACGACTACCTCGCCCCGTACAACCCGTCGCGCGCCGAGGTAGAGAGCAAGCGCGAGCGGGCTGCAGAGAAGAAGCGGCGGCAGCGCGCCGTGCAAGATCCGCTGCCGAACCGTGGCGGATTCGCCGACGGTCTGAACGAGAACCGCGGACGATTCGACGACGATTCGTCGACGGACCGTACGCCGGAATATGACGACTACGCAGGTCGCGGCGGTGCGTCCCCTGGGGACAGCTCGGGGACTCGTGCGCACGCGAACCCCTCCCCTCCCCTCCCCTCCCACGAGGGGGGTGAAGGTAGAGAGGCACCTGCAGGCGGTATGCGCGGCCGGGCGGCTCTCTCTCAGATCGCCGCCGACTGGCAGCCGAGCGACGACGACGTGCGCGCCGCGCAGCTCGCCCGCGCCGACAGCGGCCGCGAGCAGCTCACCGGGCAGCAGATCGACGCCGTCACCCGCAAGTTCCGGCAGCGCATGCTCGACGACCAGGTGCGCGCCGCCGGGTTCGGCGGCCGCTGGCAGCAGTGGGCCGAGAACGAGCGCACCGAGGCGGCGCAGGGGCCGGGCGGCGTCGTCGTCCCCTTCGCGCAGCAGCCCATGACCAAGTCACAGCAGCAGCGCGCCGGGCTCGACCGGCTGCGCGAGCGCCTGAACGGAGGTACCGCGTCGTGACCCTTGACGAGACCCTCGAACTGCTCTCGCAGATCTCCCTCGTCGACGACCGAGTCGTGAAGGTGAACGAGACCGAGCAGGCTGCGCAGCTCACGATGTGGGCGGCGATCCTGCGCGACGTCCCCCTCGACTTCGCCGGCCGGGCGGTCGGCGACCACTACGCCGAGTCGGCGTGGGCGGTCATGCCGAAAGACATCGCCGCCCGGTGGCGCACCGAGGCTCGCCGCCGGCTCGACCGGCACGTCGGCACCTTCGAGCCGACCTCGCACCCGCACCTCGACCCCGACAACATCCCCGGCTACCGGGCGGCGCTGCGGGCCGAACGCGAGGGCGTACGCCGCGGCGGCGCCGATCCGGTAGAGCTGCGGGCGCTGCTCACCGGATCCGAGCCGGCGGCCGCCGGTCGTCCGAACGACACGTACCTGCAGGCTCGCGAGGCGGTACGGGCTGCCCGCGAGGCTGCGCGCACCGCACCCCAGGAATGCGAGGTGTCCTCGTGAAGGTGTCCGTCGACAAGCAGCTCGCCGAGACCGTGCCCGACGGCACGTTCGGCGGCGCCCGACCCCGACCCCGCCGCGGCCGCGCCCGCGAGCAGCAGCGCCGCAAGCCGGACCCCGACGCCGCGCGCCACTGGGCAGAACTCGGCGCCGCTGTCGCCGAGATCGATCACTCGAACGGCTACGGCGTGAACAACCGCTACCGACAGACCAGGGAGACAGCAGCATGACCGAGAAGCCAATGACCGCCGTCGAGGCGCTGCTCGCGTTCGCCCGTCGCGTCGTCGACGACGAGGCCGCGCGGGCACTGCTCGACGAGGCCACCCTCGAACTCACCGGGCGCCGCGTCGTACGCCCCGATCAGCAGCTCGTGCCGCTGCGGTTCACCCTGCGCCGTCATCACGACGTGAGCGGAGTGAGCGGCGACGGGTCGGTCGCCGACGGCGTGCTGTGGCCGGACGGAACCGCGAACGTCCGGTGGCGCGGCGAGCACCCCTCGGCCGTGTTCTGGGACCGGGGGCGCGTGTCGGTCGAGTTCATCCACGGACATCAGGGCGCGACCGAGATCGTGCTCGTCGACCAGGACGACGAGCAGGTACTGCCCATGCCCATGGGCGTGGGCGATAAGGTGGGCGCCGCCCCGCTCGTCGTTCGACGCGTCCTCGAACACGCCCTACGCCGTCCCGTTCCGTGCCCGAAGTGCGAGCGCACCTCTCAGTGCAGGTGCATCGCCGACCGGACCGAGGCCCGCATCGACGTCGTGCTCGGCGCCCTCGCCCCATGGCTCAACACCGGTACAGGAGAGGCGGCATGAGCGACGAGTTCGAGCCCGACGAGTTCGACGACCTCGACGAGGCCGACGTCGAGCAGCTCGCCGACCTCTCCGACGACGACCTCGCGGCCGCCCTCGACTGGCTGTACGAGAAAAACCCGCTCGCCGGCTACTGCACTCCCGTGACCCGGCGGCGCAAGCCGGACGCGATCGGCCGCAGCGTCGTCGACCTCCCGCCCCTGTAGTCCCGCCCGCCATCCACAGACTGTGAGGAACCCCGTGGACAACACCACTACCGCCCCGGCGGCCGACCACTTGACCGCCGCGCTCGACGAGATCCGGGCATGGCGACACCAGCACCCGCACTTCGACGCACCGCAGTTCGCCGGGCTCGACGCGATCCTCGACCGTGCCGCCGTCGGCCGGATCGAGCGCCGCCTCGACTTGCCCGAGGCGACCTCGCTGCCCGAGGCGGTCAACGCCCACCACGAGGTCATGTCGCTGCGCCGCCGGATCCTCGCCGACGCCGCGCGGGCGTGGGATCTCGTCGAGGCGCGAGCAATGCGGCAGATCGCGCGGTTCATGCCGCCCGCCGAGGCCAGTGCCGAAGAGCAGGGAGAGAGGGGCGCGTCATGAGGCTGCGCATCTACCGGAAGGTGTGGCACGACCGCCTGCAGGATCTGCTCGCCGTCGCGCGCGGCTACTGCAATCACTGCCCGCGCACGGACGAGGCGGGCGGCGGATACCGGCATTGGCGCTGCGCCTACCGGCGCGGGCACCGCGGGATGCACCGGTACCGGAACTATGTGTGGGACGCGCAGGGGCGGGTCGAGTACAGCCCGGTCGACCATCTGCCGCCCTCGCAGCCGAACGAGCGGCACGGCGTGCTCGCGCGCGGCGAACTGCGAGCTGCCCGTCGGCGGGCTCGCGACAAGCGGCGCCGAACGGTCTGACACGACGAAGGGGCGCCCCAAGCCGGCAAGCACCGGGCGCCCCGTTCCCCTTCGCGGTGTGATCAGCCTACGCCCCACGCACCACAGGAGCGCTCACCATGCAGCACACCGCCCGCCCCCGTACCGCCCTCGACGACCTGCAGGTCGTCGTCGACCACTGGACCCACTTGCGCGCCCTGATCGACACCTCGCAGACCTCGGACTCGTGGCCGCCCGCCATGGGCAAGGCCGAGTACCTGCGCACCCTCGACGAGCACGACCGCGACGAGACCGCCCTACTGCTGCAGCACGCGCAGCACCTCGTCACCAAGACCGACGAGCACGGCCGGCCGCGGTACGAGTGCCTGCACTGCGAGTACGTCGGCGAGGGGCGCAGTCACCTGCCGCGCCCCGACCGGCACCCCGGACAGCTCGGCGAGCGCCCGGTGCCGTTGCGGCTGCACGTCGTCGACGCGTGCCGCGCGGTCGAGGTCGCTCTGTGCTCGATCGCCGATCAGGTCGCCGCCGAGATTCAGCGCGACACGGTCAAGGCGCTGCGCCGGCCGATCCCCGGCGACCCGGTCGGGCTCGCCCTCGCCATGCTCGCCGCACGCGACGAGGCCGACCCTGCCCGGTGGCACTTCACCATGGGCGACCGCAGCGCGGTACGGGCGGCCGAGTGGCTGCTCGGCCGGCTGCGCGGCGACGAGGGGCCGTGCATGCCGCTGCGCGACCATCACCGGGCAGCGATCGGGCTCGTCGCCCGCGAGGCTGCGCGCCGGATCGAGCGGACGATCGGCGGCACTATCGACCGGTACGCCGTGACAATGGATCGGCCGTGCCCGTACTGCGGCAGCGCGCTCACGATGCACGCGGGCGGCGGCGAGAACGACGCGGTGACGTGTGCCGGTCCGGACTGCTCGGCGCCGGTCGGGCTCGACGGCGGCCGCCGTACGTGGTCGACGCCCGCGCAGCTCGCCACCCTGCAGCGGGAACTCGACGGGGCGGCTCGGCGCCGGAAGCGGGCCGACGACCGGGCTCGACAGCGAGCAGCAGCTCGGGATCGCGCGGCCGCGTAGCACTCACCCGTCGGCGGCGGTTCCCCACGATTGGGGGCCGCCGCCTCGCCATTCGATCAGGCCGGACTCGGCGACCTCGCTCGGTTCGAGTTCGAGGCCGGCTCGGCGCAGGAACTCGGCGACGTCGACGAGGCTGTGCGCGAGCCCGAGAATCTCGCCGTCGACCCGCACGCGGCGGCCGCCGGTCGGCGAGGGCGGGTTCACGATCACGGGGCGCTGCGCGTCCATACGGTCATGGTCCGGCCGGCTGCCGCCGCTCGCAGCGCGAGGTGCCCCGTCCGGGTACGACGAGACCCCGCCACATCGGGCGGGGTCCGGGTCACTGCTCGTCGTCGGCGTGTAGGTCGGTGCGCTCGCCGGGCCGTAGGTCTCGCGCATCCCAGTAGCGACGCACCTCGTCGAGATCCCACTCGTCACGGGTGCTGCCGGGCCGACGGCGGGGCGCTGGGAAGTCCTCGTGTGTACGGCGCCACGTGTGCACGTACTGCCGCGACACACCGAGTTCGGCAGCAACCTGGGACATGTTCCCCAACCTCGGTTCTCCCTCGCCCGCACCGTGTGTCGGCGGCTCTTCCCGCTCTGGCATGGCGCTCATCCTGCCCTAACCTTGTTGACACTGTAAAGCAGGTTCACCTACGGTCGAACCCGCACAACGGAATGCCCCGGCCGGCGCCGCGAACGCCATGTGGTCGGGGCGGACCGTGCCCCCAACTGTCGAGCAGAGGGCCGATCCGTGGCTGATAGTAACGGCGAGCGCCGCACCGAACCCGAGCGTGACCGACCGCAGCTCACCGCCCTGCAGCGCAAGCTCATCGCTGGCGTAGCGCTCGGCGCTGCCGTGATCGCCCTGATCGGGTTCATCGGCTCGTACGCCGCGGTTCGCACCCTCGCGGAAGCGAAGCACTTCGGCTCGTTCGCGCTGCTCTTCCCGATCGGGCTCGACGCCGGGATTCTCGTGCTGCTCGCGCTCGATCTGCTGCTCACATGGCTGCGTATGCCGCTCGGGCTGCTGCGTCAAACCGCGTGGCTGCTGACCGTCGCGACGATCGCGTTCAACGGGGCGGCCGCGTGGCCCGACCCGATCGGCGTCGGCATGCATGCCGTGATCCCGATTCTGTTCGTGGTCGTCGTCGAGGCGGCGCGGCACGCGATCGGCATCGCCGCGGACATCAGCGCCGCGAAGCACATGGAGTCGGTACGCCTGTCGCGGTGGCTGCTCGACCCGATCTCGACGTTCCGTCTGTGGCGGCGCATGAAGCTGTGGGAACTGCGGTCGTACGAGCAGGTGATCGCCCTCGAACAGGAGCGGCTGACCGAGCGGGCTCGGCTGCGGCACCGGTACGGGCGCAGGTGGCGCAGCAAGGCGCCGTTCGAGGAAGTGCTCGCGCTGCGGCTCACCCGGTACGGGCGCCCCCTCACCCCGGTCGAGGGCGCCCTCGTCGCCGAGCCCGCCCCGGCCGCCCCCGCCCCGGCGATCGACTACGCCGGCGGGTACGACCCGGCATGGGATGAGGCCGCCCCGTTCGACGACCCGGAACGGGAGGGCGCCCCGGCGATCGCCCCCGCCCCGCAGGGCGCCCCCGAGCTGCCGCCCCCGCCCCCGGCCGCCCCGGCGCAGGGCGCCCCGCAGCGCCCCGCCCCGGAACCCGAGGGCGCCCCGGCCGAGTCCACCCCGCAGAACGAGGGCGCCCCCGAACGCCCCGCCCCCGACGACCAGGGCGCCCCGCAGGGCGGCGCCCCCGACAGCGAGGGCGCCCCCGAGGATTCCGCCCCGCACGACGAGGGCGCCCCGGAGCGCCCCGCCGACGAGGACGAGACCGAGGCGCCCCGCGACGAGCAGCGGCCGCCGACCCGAGCCGAGGTGAAGAAGAAGATCAAGGCGCTGTACGCCGAGCTGAACGGCCGGCCCGGCGAGGGCGTGATCGTCAAGCTGCTGCAGTCCGAGCACGCGCTCGGCTACCCGTACAAGTCCCGCCGCCACGCGCAGAAGCTGCGCGACGAGGTCGAGGCGGACGACCCGAAGCTGCTCGAACTCGGCTCGCCCAACGTGCGGGCGCTCACCGGCACATGACGGTCTGACTGTGACCGCGACTGCAGTCACAGTTCGACCCCGCCCCCCTCTGACCGGCCGATACACCCCCCTCGCACCCACCCCTCGATCACAACGACCGCAGTCGCAGTGAAGGAGCAACCCCGGTGTCAGACACCGCAGCACCGCCCGCGCCCGCCGCGGCCGCGCCCGAACCGCCCGTCGAGGCGGCCGCAGCGCCGCCGCCCGTACCCACGCCCGAGCCGGCTGCCGAGGCTGCAACCGAGCCCGCACCGCGCGCCACCCGCAGCCGCGGCGTGCCGGTCGAGCCGCTCGTGATCGGCGTCAGCAACACCTCGGCCATGGTGGCGACCGCCGCGTATCAGGCAGCCGGCCCGGCTGGACTGGCGGGCGCGGCCGCGACCGTCGTCGCCCTCGCGGCCGGGGGCGCCCTGCAGCGCCGCCGTTCCGTCCGCCGTCGTACGACCGCCGTCGCAGGGCGCACTCGGGGCGGGGCGGGCACCTCGAACCGAGGGCGTACTCGGGGCGGGGCGTCCGGGGGCGCAGGGCGGGGCGGCACCTCGGGGCGGGGCGGGGCGCCCCGTCGGGGCGGATCCCGCGGGGCGGCCGCCGGGGCGCAGGGCGGGGCGGCGCCCCGGACACCGGGGCGGACCCGGCGGGGCGCCCTCGGCGCCCTCGGCTCACTCGGCGGTCGGGGCGCGGGGCGGCTCAAGTCGCCCCGGCTGCCCACGCCCACGAGCGGGGGCAAGCACAAGCGCCCCAAGCGGGGCGGCACCTCGCCCTCGACGTCGCCCTCGACCTCGTCGACCAGGACGCGCACGCCCCGCTCGCGCAGCCTGCTCGGGCGGGTGCGCCCCGCCGCGAGCGCAGCCCGTCGCGGCATGGTCAACACGGGGCGCGGCATCCGTGCCACGGGGCGCGGCATCGCGCGCACTGCCCGAGGTATAGGTCGCGCCGGTCGGTGGGCGGCCGCCCCCGCCCGCGCACTGTGGCGCAACACCGCGACGGCACGACGAGCTGCTGCTCGCCGCATCGGCCGTGCCGCGGGCGCGCTGTGGGACGGCGCCCTTTCCGGGATTGCGGGCGCCGCCTCGTTCGTGTGGAACCGCAGCGTGCGCGCCGGCCTCGCCACGCTGCGCGCCGTCTGGCAGCGCCGCCGACAGCGTCGGGCAACTCGCCGTACGGCCGGCGGTCCGGCCATGACGGGCCCGACGGTCGCCTCGTCGCCGCCGCCCGTCGCCACATTCGTACGCCGCCCGGCATTCGCCGGCGGTTCCCGCTCGACTCACGGAGGACACGCCATGTCCGGCGGACACCACTTCCTTGCACCTGCGATGGAACTCGAACGCATCGCGACGACCTACTCGCCCGACGGCATGATGCAGGTCGGCCGCGACTTCGGGAAGCTGCCCGACGCCCTCGAACACATCGCGAACGCGATGAAGATCTCGACCGCACGCGCCCACGAAGAGCAGCCGCTCGACCCCCGGATCATCGAGATCATGCAGGGCATTTACCGCCTGCAGATGAAGGCGAGCGAACTCGCCCGCGAGCTGCCCGGCGCGTTTCAGAAGCTGCATCACGTCGACATCGAGCGCCTGCAGAACCAGCGCAAGGGCGAGCGCGAGTGGGACGTGCGCGCGAACGCCGACACCTCTCTGTGAAAGGGCAGACAGTGCAGATCGATTGGGAGTCGGGGCACGGTCCGTTCACTGCCCCGCTCAGCGCCGCCGGTTCCGCGCTCGCCGCCTCATACGCGGCGAACGCGGCCGGCGCGTCCCCCTGGTGGGGTGTCGGCGTCGCAGGCGCCGGGCTCGTCGGCTCGCACATCGCGGGCCGGCAGTCCGGCGCCGGGCGCGGCAGTCTCGTACTCCGCGCGGCCGCATGGGTCGGCGCGGGGGCATGGTGCTCGTGGGCGCTGAACGCCGGTCCGTGGACCGTCAATTGCGTTGCCACCCTCGCGGCGGGCGCGGTCGGGCTCGGCGCCGCCATGGCGGGCAACCGGGCTGCGCGGCGGCGGGCCGAGGCGGCGGCCGCGGCCGAGGACACGGCGGCCGCGCACAGCGGGATCATGCGCGGGTACCGGGCGCTCGCCGAGCAGTGGTCGGCGCGGTTCTCGCGCGTGAGCGGGATCGAGGGCGTGCTCGTCGTGGGCGTCGAGATGTGGCCGAGCGGCGGCATGACCCTCGAAGGGCGGTTGCCCGAGGGCGGGTATACGTGGCGCGACATTCAGCGGCACCAAGACGGATTGGCCGGCGACGCTCGGCTGCCGAACGGCTGCTCGGTCGAGATCACCGAGGGGGCCGACCGCGGCTCGTTCCTCGCGAACATCGAGACCGCGAATCAGGTCGCGGCCGGCCCGACCATGTACCCCGACGACTACTCGCCCCGCTCGCTGAACGACGGGCTGCAGCTCGGCATTCACAAGGACGGCAGCGAGGCCGCGCCGTGCATCCGGCAGTTGACGGCGATCTTCACCGGCCGCAAGGGGTCGGGCAAGTCGAACCTGATGAACGTGGCGATCGCCGGGCAACTCCGCATGGTCGACGTCCTCGTGTGGGTGATCGACCTCAACGGCGGCTCGCTCGCGCTGCCGTGGCTGCGCGCGTGGGCGAAAGCCGGACGGCCCGGCCGCTCGCCGATCGACTGGGTCGCGGACACCCCCGAGAAGGTGCTCGCCATGGCCGAGGCGCTGCTGCGCATCGCTAAGGCCAGGAAGCCGGGATACGCCGACCTGCAGATCGAGGCGGACGACGACAAGATCCCGGTGTCGGCCGCCGTGCCCGGCATCGTCGCGAACGCCGACGAGGTCGCCGAGCTGTACTCGGCGAAGGCTCGCAAGCACCCGATCTTGCGCAAGGCCGGCGACGTGCTGCTGCAGGTCGTCGAACTCGCGCGCGCTGTCGCGTGCAACGTCATCGCCTCGGCGCTGCGGGCGACACAGGATGTGCTCGAAGAGCCGCAGCTCGTCGTGCAGTCCGGCCTCAAGATCGCCATGAAGTCGGACGAGCGAGAGGTCGCGTACCTGTTCGGGTGGGGCGACAAGATCTCGCCGGAAGACATGCCCGTCGCAGGTACCGGCGCGATCAAGGTTCTCGACGACCCCGCCCGCGCCCTGGTCGTGTACCGCATGACGCCGAGCGAGATCGCGAAGATCGTCGTCGCGACCGCCGAGTACCGGCCCGAACTCGACGAGCTGTCCCGCCTCGCCGCGGGCGAGCCGTACGCCCGCAGGTGGGAGAACACCGACCACCTGTTCAACGGCAGCGCCGCACCCGCCGCGACCGCTGTCGCCGACCCGCCCGCCGAGCGGCCGGTACGCGAGGGCTACAGCGACCCAACCGCCGATTGGGACGACCCCGAGCCGACGGCACCCGCCCCGGTGCCGACCGGCGAGGACGCGATCGCCGACGCCGACGCCACGATGCGCCGGATCCGGGGCGAGATCGACGAGACGACCGGGCGCGACCCCGACCTCGACGCCGAGGTGCGCGGCATCTTCGAGGCGAGCGGGTTCGGCTACACGCCGCCCGCCGCCCTCGACGAGGCGCAGCAGACCGGCGGCGACCCGCGCAAGGCGCTCGTGTACGAGGTCGTGCTCAAGTCCGGACCGGCCGGTATCGGGCCCGAGGCGATCCGCGAGTTCATCACCCGCCTGTACCCGGACATCGACCCGCCGCACGCCGCCACGATCGGCCGATGGCTCGCCGCCGACCCTCGCGTGCACAAGGCCAAGTACGGCCGATACGCCGTGCTCCCCTCGGACGGAGGCACCTCGTCATGACCCGCCCCTCGCCCGCCCGCCGCCGTACCGCCCGAGCCGTTCGCGCAGCCGGCGACGTCGTGCGGACCGCCGCCCCCGTCGGGCCGATCGTCGTCGTGCTGTTTCACCTCGACACCGTCGACGGCCCGCACCTCGCGCTGCCGCTGCTGCACCTCGTCGTCGTGCTGCTCGCCGGGCTCGGCGTCGACCGGCTCGGTCTGCTGCTGCTCGACCTCGGCCACCACATCGAACGCCACCGACCCGACACCGCGAGCTAGGACACCGCCATGCACCCCGAACGCTCCCTCGCCCGGCCGGCGCCCCTCGACCGCACCGTGACCCCGACCCATGTCGCCTCGTACGCCGAGCAGCAGCTCGTGCCCGCCCCGCCGCCCGGCATGCGCGTGATCGGGTACGTACGGATCGACGGCATGCTGCACCCGCAGTACGGGCCCGAGTACGTGTCGGCCGCGCCCGTTGCGCCCCCGGCAACACCCGGACTCGACCCGCAGGCGCAACGCACCGCCGCGAAGGGCGTGTTCGCCGCCGGGGCGGGCGTCGGGGCGTACTTCGGCATGCAGGCGCTGCAGATCCTCGTCGACAGCCTCGTGCAGTTCCTCGCGGCCGCCGCGGTGTGCGGGCTCGTGTGGGCGCTGCCGAGCGGCCGCCGGTCGGGACGCGGGGCGCCGACGTACATCACGAACAATCGCGGGTTCCTGGCAGGCTGGAAGTCGCAGAACGGCCCGAGGAAGTAGAGGACACTGCCGCCATGACTCAACTGACCTTGACCCGAGCGAGGGTCGACGAGCTGCTCGCCGACGAGTCTGTGCCTGTCGCGCATCGTGCACTGTGGGCGCTGCTGTGGGAGGGCGAGGTACGCCTCGGCGACGCCCTGTCGCTCGACGTGCGCGACGTCGAGTTCGGCGCCGGGACCGCCCGAGTCGAGTACCCGAAACGAGGCTCGGGCCCGGTGTCCGTGCCGCTCGGCGACCGTGCCGCCGGACTGCTGCGGCAGGTGATCGGCGAACGGGCGGACGGGCCGGCGCTGCAGGTTGCCGAGCAGCCGATCAGCCGTATCTCTGCCGCACGCCGCGCCCGCGAGGTCGGCGCGGGCAGCATCCACGCGTTCCGCAGCGCCGGGCAGGCAGCTCGCCGCCCCGCGCAGGGGGTGACCGGTGTCTAAGAAGATCGAGCACGTGCCCGCGGGCAAGTTCATGACCCTCGACGAGATCGCCGCGTTCGTCGCCGACGCGTTCGCCGCCGGGGCGACCGGCACCGACGTACCCACGGGCCGGCTGTCGTTCGGCGGGAAGCTGCAGCAGCTCGTCGTGACCGTCGCCGATCCCGAGTAGCACCCCGGCCGGCTGCACCTGCGCCCTGTACCGCATCCCTCGCGGTACGGGGCGCCTGCATGTCCGGGCAGGCGACGGCCCTTTGACGCAGTTCCGCACGAGAATCGCGTGCGAATCGATCGCGAATCGTCGACGAATCGCACGCGGATCGTTCGCGATTCTCGGACGAGTACGCAGGTCAACGCGTTCTGTCCCGAGGGGACCGTCGGGGGACTCGCGCGCGCGCGTTCCCCTCCCCTCCCCTATATAGGGGGGTGGCCGTAGAGAGAGCACCTACAGGTAGTAGCGGGCGAGCGCTCGAACCGATCTCACTCTCAACTCGCCGCCCGAACTTGACTCTGTCGATCACGTGTCGCACTCTTGTCGGCAAGTCCGCCATGCCCGGACACCGAATCTCACCGAACGCCCCGCCCCTCACAGCGGGGCGTTCGTCGTTCCCCCACCCGCCGGCCGAGCACCCCACCCTCGACCGGCTCGGCGCCGCCTCACCCCCCGAGGCGGCGCCACCCCCACTCGCGCGGGGTGGTGACGTTACGAACCATGGCGGGTTTGCTGCCCGCCCCGCGCGTGCCACCCCCCGTCGAGAGGACACCGCCCCATGCGCGTACGCCTCACCGACGGGACACACGAGGTCGAGATCAAGGCGAAGGGCTACAGCCGACGCCGCCTCGACGACGCCGAGAACGCAGCGCTGCGCATCCTCGACGCGCTGCGCAGCGAGCAGCCAACGCAGCCCGGCACGACGTTCGGGTTCACCCCCGACGCCGCCCTCGACAGCAGCTCCGAGCGAGCCGAGCCGTACGACGACGGCCGCGACCAGGACGACGAGGACGACGACGCATGAGCGGCGGGTGGGCAGGCAGCAACCGACGGGCCGAACTGCCGCCCGACTGGTACACCGTGATCCGACCGGCCGTACTGCAGCGCGACGAGTACCGGTGCCGCAACCGGATCGACGGCCGCGTGTGCGCACGCCCGGCGAATCAGGTCGACCACATCGGCGACAAGCATGATCACCGGATCGTGATGCTGCAGGCGCTATGCGCCGACTGCCACGCGATCAAGAGCAGCAGACAGGGCAACGCCGCACGGTGGGCCGTACGCAGGCAGCGCCCGGCCGAGCGACACCCCGGTCTGATCTGACGCCCCCGGTACCAACTCGCCACCCCCCGCCCCGAGTTGCACCCCCCTGACCTGCACGTATGCGCAGGTGCGTACATCGCTGCAGGTCAGAGCAGTGCAGTACGAGGCGAGCCCGAGACACTGCCCGACCGAGGCAGGCAGCACACAGTCGAGCCTCGAAGGACATGCACAAAGCTGCAGGTCAGAGCGTCGCAACTCCCGTACGCAGCGCACGGTTTGCGAGGCGAGGACACAAGTACCGGACGGGCGAGCAAATCACGCACGCTGCACGACGATCGCAACGCTCTGACCTGCACGTTTATGCATCGTTCAGTCGCAGGTGCGAGCACGACAGCAGCACATCGACCACGTACGACGAGGCGCACGCACCACACATGCCCGCAACGCTCTGACCTGCACGTTTGCAAGACATCGCACATAACTGCAGGTCAGGGGCACGCAACTGCCGTACGCACGGCACGGATTGACGACCGAGACAGAACTGCAGGCCGGACACATCGCCGCGAGATTCGCTCGCCGAATTCGAGCCTCCCCCCTGGGGGGTGACTCCCCTCCCCGCCCCCCTTTGCGGCTCGGGAGGTGCTGCGGCTAAGGATGTGTACGGGTCTGGGGAAAACGGCCGCGCTGCGGGGCGCGGGCGGTCCGCTGGCGGGCGGGCAGGGATGCGGCAGGCTGATTTGATGGCGCGCGGTTGAGGGGCCGCACAGCGCCTCTCAGCCTGCCGCACTCCCGATACGAACCTGATACATGCAGGTCAGAGCGCTAAAAGCGTACGCCGCGGTATCATGGACACATGACGACGAGGCGCACCTGCGAGCACTGCGACGAGCCGATGCCGATCACGGCCCGGTCGCACGCGCGGTTCTGCAAGCCGGCGTGCCGAGCTGCTGCTCACCGTGCCGCCCGCTCGATCCCGGCGGAACTGACCAGCCGGCCGCGGTGGGTGCGGCGCACCTCGCGCAAGGTACCGGTGTCCGTCGACGGCGGCGCCGCGAGCAGCACCGACCCCGCGTCCTGGTCGACGTACCGCGACGCTGCCCGCTCGACGGCGGGCGCCGGGCTCGGGTTCGTCCTCGACGGCGACGGCGTCGTCTGCCTCGACCTCGATCACTGCCTCGACGACGAGGGCGCGGTCGCAGGTTGGGCGCGCAACGTCCTCGACGCCGCCGACGGAACGTGGGTCGAGGTGTCGCAGGGCGGCGACGGACTGCACATCTGGGGGTACGGCGCGCTGCCGCACGGCAGGCGCATCACGGTCGGCGGCGGCTCGGTCGAGCTGTACGGCACCGGCCGGTACATCGCGGTCACGGGGCGGACGTTCGGCGGCACGCCGCAGCGCCTCGGCGACCTGCAGCACGTAATCGACTCGCTGCTGTAGCGCCCCGACACGGGCGTGCTGCGGCACACCCGACACGGGAGGTACAGCCATGGGCGGCATGGGACCGGCGCCGAAGCCAGAGGGTAGGAAGGCGCGACGGAACAAGGACGGAATCCCGCAGACCGTACTCAGGTGGGAGCGCGCCGCGCCGCCCGAGCTGCCCGACTTCGAGGTCGAGAAAGAGGGCAAGCTCGTCGAGTTCACGTGGCCCGGCCGCACGCGCGTGTGGTGGCAGATGTGGATCGACAGCCCGCAGGCCGAGCACTTCGGTTCGTCCGACTGGCAGTACCTGCTCGACACCGCCCTGATTCACGCCCGGCTGTGGTCGGGCGATCTGTCGGCGGCCGGCGAACTGCGGCTGCGCGTCGCAGCGTTCGGGGCGACGCCCGCGGACCGGGCGCGGCTGCGCATGGTGTTCGCCGAGGCGGACGGCGCCGACGGCGGCAGCGGCAGCTCGGGCGGTCCGTCCGCGCGTGAGCGGTACGGAAACCTGCGAATGATGCCGGGCGGGAAGACCGACCAGGGCGAGGGCGCGTAGCAAGGGGGCGTCATGCCGTGGCGCGGCCCACAGTACGAGGGCGAGCGCCCGACGCTCGGGTACTACGTCCTCGACTGGATGATGCAGAACCTTGCACAGCCCGGCCGGGACGACGGCGAGCCGTTCATTCCGACGGCCGAGCAGGCTGAGTTTCTGCTGCGGTACTACGAGGTGCACCCGCTCACCGGTAAGCGGGTCATTCACCGCGCGCTGCTCAGCCGGCCGCGCGGGTGGGGCAAGAGCCCGTTCGTCGGGGCGATCGCGCTCACCGAGGCGTGCGCCGATGTGGTCGCCGACGGGTTCGACGCCGACGGCGAGCCGGTCGGCCGGCCGTGGCACTCGATCCGTACGCCGCTCGTGCGTATCGCCGCGGTGACCGAGCAGCAGACCGACAACACGTGGATCCCGCTTTTGGAGATGGCGCGCGGCCGCAGCCTGTCGACCGACTACGGGCTCGAAGTGCTCGACACCGTGATCTATCTGCCGCGCGGCGAGGTCTCCCCGATCACGTCGAGCGCGACGTCGACCAAGGGTGACCCCGCCTGTTTCGCCTCGCTCGACCAGACCGAGGAATGGACGGCGACGAACGGCGGCGTTCGGCTCGCGAAGGTGATGCGGTTCAACGCCGCCAAGCTCGGCGGGTCGCTGATCGAGACACCGAACGCGTACACGCCGGGCGTCGGGTCGGTAGCTGAGAAGTCGGCGGCCGACTATCAGGCGATCATCGACGGCCGGTCGAGGGCGCGCGGCATCCTTGCCGATCACCGCGAGGCGCCGCCCGAGACCGACATGACCGACGAGCAGTCGCTCGTCGCCGGGCTCCGGTACGCGTACGGCGACAGCAGCGATCACCCCGACGGGTGCGTGCTGCACGACCCGCCGTGCTCGCCGGGATGGTCGCCGATCGAGCGGCTCACGTCTGAGTTCTGGGACACCTCGAACGAGCCGCAGGATCTGCGCGCCGACCTGTTGAACCAGATCACCCACGCCGCCGACGCGTGGCTCACCGAGCCCGAGGTGCGGGCGTCGTCCGACCTCGGCCGCTCGGTGCAGCCCGGCGACCGGATCGTGCTCGGGTTCGACGGCTCGCGGAAGCGGGCGCGCGGGGTGACCGACGCGACGGCACTGATCGGCTGCCGGCTGTCCGACGGGCACCTGTTCACGATCGGTGTGTGGGAGCAGCCCGAGCGGCCGCAGCTCGGCCCGGACGGCGCTCCGATCGACTGGCAGGTGCCCGTCGTCGAGGTGCTCGCCGCGGTGCACGAGGCGTTCGCGACGTACGACGTCGTCGGGTTCTACGCCGACCCCGCCAAGTGGGAAAGCCACGTTGCGGATTGGGAAGCGGCGTACGGCCCGCGCCTGCAGGTGCAGGCGACCCGGAACCATCCGGTCGAGTGGTGGATGACCGGCGGCCGCTCGACGCTGATCGTGCGGGCGCTTGAGAAGTTCCATACGGCGCTCACCGAGGGCGAACTCACGCACGACGGGGCGTCGGCGCTCGTGCGGCATCTGTGCAATGCCCGTCGGCGGCCGAGCCGTTCGGGCCTGCAGATCGCCAAGGCACACCCGGACAGCCCGAACAAGATCGACGCCGCGGTCGCCTCGGTGCTCGCTTGGCAGTGCCGCCTCGACGCGATCGCGAAGGGCGTCGCGGTCGAGGAAGAAGAGATGTTCGGCGGCACGTTCTGACCGACCCGAAGGGGGGCGCTGTGCTCGACGAGACTCCGGAGCTAGACAACCCGGATTACATGCTGTTGCGCCTCGGGCGTCGGCTGCGTAAGAGGGTGGGACAGCTCGACGAGTGGTGGCTGTACTACCGCGGCCGGCCGCCCCTGCCGCAGTTGCCGAAGAACGCCGAGGCGGCATTCATCGACTTTCAACGCAAGGCGCGCACCAACTTCTGTGGACTGATCGCGGGCGCGTCGGTGCACCGGCTGCTCGCCCTCGGCGTGACCGGGCCCGACGGCGAGCCGGACGACCGGGCGTCGCGATGGTGGCAGGCGAACCGCCTCGACTCGCGGCAGAAACTCGTATGGCGCTGCTCGATGGCACAGTCGGTCGGGTACATGCTCGTCGGACCGCACCCGACCAGGACGGAAGACAACCGTCGGCCGAGCCCGCTCATCACGCCCGAGCACCCGAGCGAGTGCGTCGTCGAGTACGACCCCGAGACCGGTGAGCCGCTCGTCGGGTTGAAGGCGTATCACAACGACGTCGACGGCTACGCGTACGCCCGAGTGCTGTACGACGACCGCTCGTTCCCGTACCGCAGCGCCGAGCGGTGCAGCGGGCGCCGGCTGCCGTGGGGGCCGGACTCGTGGGTGTACGTCGGCGACAGCGACGAGGGCGAGCCGCACGACCTCGGCCGGATGCCCCTCGTCGAGTTCGCCCGCATGCCGGATTTGGGCGAGGACCCCGAGCCCGAGTTCGCGTGCGTGCTGGACACGCAGGACCGCGTGAACATGGGCGTGCTTAACCGCATGGCTGCGAGCCGGTACAGCGGGTTTCGGCAGAAGTGGGTGCGCGGGCACAAGTTCGCCCGGCGCAAGGATCCCGACACCGGGCTCACTGTCGTCGAGCAGCCGTTCACGCCGGGCCCGAATACGGTGTGGGTGAGCGAGGGCGAGAACGCGCAGTTCGGGCAGCTCGACGCAACCGACCTGACAGGGTTCCTCAAAGAGCACGAGTCCGACGTGCGCGACATGCTGATCTTGTCGCAGACACCCGCGTACTACTACGCGAGCGACCTGATCAACATCAGCGCCGACACGGTCTCGGCGCTCGACATCATGCACGTCGCGAAGGTGCGCGAGCACATCGCCGCGTTCGGCGAGGGACTCGAAGAGGTGATGTCCCTCGCGGCCGCGCAGGCGGGTGTGCCCGAGGACTACACCGAGGCCGAGGTGCGGTGGGCGAACCCGCAGTACCTGAGTCCGGCTGTGCAGGCGGACGCCGCGACCAAGTTGTCGAGCATCGGCTACCCGCTCGACGTCATCGCCGAGGATCTCGGCGAGACACCGCAGCGCGTACGCAGGATCGCGGGCGGCGCCGCAGCGCAGAAGCTGCTCGCCGCCTCGCTGCTGCCCGCGAACCCGGCGCCGACGGCGGGCAACCTGCCCGACGACGAGGGGGCGGGTACCGGTGGGTGAGGCGCTGCAGACGGCGCTCACCGAGCGGTACGACTCCCTGTCGACGTCGCTGCGGGCGCGGGTGATTCAGTTCGTCCTCGACGCGTTCGACAGCCTCGGCGGGCACCGCGACGGCGACGCCGCGGCGTACATCGAGCAAGTGCTGCCGACCGTGCTCGCGGCGCAGGCGCAGATGGGGCAGATCACCGACGCGTACCTGTCGGCGATGATCGCCGACATGCTCGGCACCTCCGCGGCGCCGGTCGGCGTGCAACTGCCCGAGGCGCTGCGCGGCGTGCCGCCCGCAGAGGTCTACACGCGCCCGTTCGTCAGCACGTGGACGGCGCTCAGCAAGGGCAAGGCGTACGCGCAGGCGGTCAACGAGGGGCGTACGCGGCTGCTGTCCATCACCGAGACCGACCTGCAGCTCGCCCGTACGCACGCCGCGCAGCAGTCCATGCAGCGGGGCGGGGCGCGGTTCTTCCGGCGCCGGCTCACCGGTACGAAGAACTGCGCGCTGTGCACGTTGGCGAGCACACAGCGGTACCGGGTCGAGAACCTCATGCCGATTCACCCCGGCTGCGACTGCAAGGTCGAGCCGCTCGTCGGCAACAAGGATCCGGGGCACGTCATCGACGAGGCGCTGCTGCGCGAGGCGCACGACGCCGTCGCGAAAGGCACCGGGGAGTCGGATGCGGGCGGCCGCGCCCCCGACTATCGAGACGTGATCATCACTCGCCAACACGGCGAGTACGGGCCGCTGCTCGCGGTTCGCCGACACGAGTTCACCGGCCCGGACGACGTTCCGAGCCCGTGATCGACGCGCCGACACGGCGCACGCACCCGCTCACCCACCCCGACACGGGAGACACCACCATGCGCACGCGCACGCTGCCCAATCTGCCCGGCATCGAATCGGAAGCCGGCTGGTCGCACCCCTACGCGGTCACTCCGTTCTCGCCGTACTGGTACGCCGACGGCGGCGACGAGGGCGACCAGGACGACGACGGCGACGGCGACGGGTCCGACACGGACGACGACGACGGCGACGGCGACGAGGGCGGCGAGGGCGACGACAAGGCCGACGACAAGGCCGAGGCCGCGAAGTGGAAGGCGCTCGCGAAAAAGCACGAGGCGCGCGCGAAGGCGAACGCCGGGTCGGCGAAGGAACTCGCCCGGCTGAAGCGCGAGGGCATGAGCGAGGCCGACAAGAAGGTCGACGAGGCGGTCGCGGCCGCCGTGGCGCAGGAACGTGTGAAGTCCGGCGAGCGGGTCGCCCGCTCGGCGTTCCTGGCAGCCGCGAAGGGGCGTCTCGACAACGCGAAGGACGTCGCCGACGACGTCAACCTGCGCCGGTACGTCGACGACGACGGCGAGGTCGACGAGGACGCGATCGGCGAACTCGTCGACCGGCTCGCCCCGAAGAAGTCCGGCAAGGACGAGAACGACGAGGACGACGACCGCGAGGGCGGGCGCGACACGCGCCGTCGCCGCGGCGGCGGATTCGACCAGGGAGCCCGCCGCGGCGGCAGCAAGAGCGGCAGCAGCAAGAGCGGCGGCGTCGACGCCGGCCGCGATCTGTACCGCGAGCTGCTCGGCAAGGGTTCCGACAAGAGCTGAACACACGGAGGACAGACTCATGATTCTCGGTCAGACGACTGAGATGTTCGGGTCGGACGATCAGTCGTGGCTCGGGTCCGCGCATGGCACGGACTCGACCGAGACGATCTCGCTCGACACCTCGGCATTCACCAAGGCCACCCACTACCCCGACGGGTATTTCAAGTCGGGCATCCCGCTCGGCGAGATCACCGCGACGCCGGGCAAGTACGGGCCCTACGACAACGCCGCAGTTGACGGACGGGCGACCCTCGTCGGGTTCCTGTACGCCGCGGTCAAGGCGCCCGACGTCACCACCGTTGACCCGTCGGCCGCGATGCTCACGCACGGCAAGGTGCGCGCCTCGCGACTGCCCGTCGCGGTCGACGCCGCCGGCAAGACCGACGTTGCCGGCTCGATCCGGTTCGTCTGAGAGGGGATGATCTGAGATGAGCTGGACTCTCGACACTGAGTTCATCGAACCGACCGAACTCACCGGCCTGATTCGGGCCGCGCTCGCCGACCTGCAGGTGAACCGCTTCACGCTCTCGCGGTGGCTCCCGAACGTCGAGGTCGACGACATCGCGTACGAGTACACCAAGGGTGGCGGCGGGCTCGCCGAGACCGCCTCGTTCCGCTCGTGGGACGCCGAGAGCAAGATCGGCCGCCGCGAGGGGATCGGCAAGGTCATGGGCGAGCTGCCCCCGATCTCCGAAAAGATCCCGCTGAACGAGTACGACCGGCTGCGGCTGCGGAAGCTCGACCAGAACGACGAGCGCGTGCTGCGGCTGATCGCTCGTGACGCGCAGCGCCTCGCCCGCAACATCGGCGCGCGGTTCGAGGTCGTGCGCGGGCAGGCGCTCGTGAACGCGCAGGCTCCGGTCACCGAGCTGCAGCAGACCGTCGACTTTGGCCGGTCCGCCTCGCACTCGGTCGTCGCCGCGACGCTGTGGTCGGACCATGCGAACGCGACGCCGCTCACCGATCTGCGCTCGTGGGTCAACACCTACGAGGACACGAACGGCGAGTCGCCGGCCGTGATCCTCGCGCCGAACGCGGTCGTCGAGCACTTCGCGATGTGCGAGCAGGTGATTCGGCAGGTGTTCCCGCTCGCCCCGGCGGGCACGGCGCCGATGCTGAACGCCGAGCAGGCGAACAGTGTGCTGCGCTCGCTGAACCTGCCGCCGTTCGAGGTATACGACGCTCGCGTCAAGGTCGACGGCGTCTCGACCCGGATCACGCCGGCGAACGCGATCGCGCTGCTGCCCGAGGCGGGCGCGACGACTGCAGGGCAGCCGACCGAACTCGGGGCGACGCTGCTCGGCACGACCGCCGAGGCGCTCGAATCCGAGTACAGCCTCGTCGCGAGCGAGCAGCCCGGCGTCGTCGCGGCGACGTACAAGAGCAAGGATCCGATCCGGCTGTGGACGCACGCCGCGGCGGTCGGTCTGCCGATCCTGCGCGAGCCGAACCTGACGTTCAAGGCGCAGGTGATCGCATGAGCGGGCGGCGACTGATCGCGTACGTGCACGTCGACGGCACGGCGTACGGGCCCGACAGCGAGGTGCCGCCGGGGGTGGCGAAGCGGATCGGCGAGCACGCGTGGGCCGACGCTGATTCCTCGGCCGAGGCGCCCACGCCCACGGGCGCGGGCGGCGGGTCGGGTGACGAGGCGCCGCCTCGCTCGGGCCGCGGCTCGGGCGTCGACGCATGGCGGGCGTTCGCCGAGCAGCACGACGTCGAGGTCGCCGCCGACGCGAGCCGCGAGGACATCATCGCGGCCGCCGAGGCGGCCGGCGTCGTCGAGCCCGAGCAGCCGAAGGAGTAGGGCGGTGGCGGCGTTCGCAACAGTCGACGACTACACCGCGCGCGCCGCCGTCACCCTCGCCGAGGGCAGCCCGAAACGGGCGCAGGTCGAGGCGTACCTCGACGACGCAACGGCGATCATGCGGCGGCACATCCCTACCGGGCACACGCCCGACGAGGCGACGCTGCGGGCGATCTGCGTCGCGGTCGTCCGCCGGGTCATGGCCAACCCCGGCGGGTACCGGCAGCGCACGATCGGGCAGTACTCCGAGTCGCTCGGGGAGGACGGCGGGCTGTACCTCACCGAGGACGAGATCGCCCAACTGCAGCCCGAGGACGCGACCGACCCGGACGCCGACACGGCGTACTCGCTCACCCTCGTCGACGAGGGGCTGCCAGGTTGGCGCCCCGATCCGGCGTGCTTCGGGCGGCGGTTGCTGTGATCCCCGACGAGCTGCTGCCGCACCTCGTCGACGTCGAGCATCCCGGCACGACGACCGACCGGTACGACAACGAGGTCGACGACTGGTCGCCGGGCGCGACGATGCACGCCGAGGTCGCCGCGTGGCTGCAGCAGAACACGGGCGCCGAGGACACCGACCAGCGGTCGGCACAGATCGGCGAATGGCTCATGATCTGCAACCCGGTCGACACCGCGGGCGGCTCGCTCACGGTGCACGGCTCGGCCCGCGTGCAGTGGGGCGAGCTGTCGTTCGAGGTGATCGGCCCACCCGGTCCGGCCTACACGCCGGCCGAGTTCCACCACTACGAGATCAGGCTCAAGAGCGTCGAGGGGTGACCGGCCGTGACAGCAAGGTTCGTGCCCAACCGGCGGAACATCGCCTCGTTCCTGCGCACGCCAGAAATGCGGGCGCTGATCGAGCGGAAGACGAGGGCAGTCGCCGCCGCGGCCGCCTCGGCATCCGAGGCTGACGGGCAGTTCCGAGTCGACGTCGAGACCGGCGATCGCCGGGCCCGAGGCGCCGTGATCGGCGACTACTCGACCAACGACCCCGAGGTGTCGCGGCGGGCACTGCTGCGCGCCCTCGACGCCGCACGCGGGGTCGACTGATGGCGGCGCCGGTCGAGTTCCCCGACGGCGTCGACATCGTGCGCCGGTACCTGCGCGAGGCGCTCGTCGAGCGAGGCGACGCCGTGCCGGTCGTCACCCGCGTGCCGAGTACGAGGCCGGCTCGGTTCGTACGGATCGAGCGGGTCGGCGGCAGCCGGCTCGACCGGATCACAGACCGGCCGCGGCTGGACATCCACTGTTGGGGGCCCGACGAGGGCGCCGTCGCCGACCTCGTCAAGGTCGTGCGGGCGCTCGTGTTCGCGATCCCAGGGTGGCGCGGCGCGGTGGCGTACGACGTCGTCGACGTCGGCGGGCCGGACTCGGCGCCCGACCCGGTGAGCGGGCAGGAACGCAGCTCGTTCGCCGTCGAGGTGTCCCTGCGCGGCAAGGCGCTCGCCGCCCCCTGATCACGGCTCACCCGCCCCCAGACACCGCACCCCCGGACCGCTCGACGGCCGGGGGTTTCCCACGGAGGAACCCCATCATGAGCACACCTCTTGAGACCGGGCTGCACACCGAGTACATCCGCAAGCAGCTCGTACAGGCCGTGTTCGCCGCCGACTACTCGGCAGCCGCGGTCACCGCACCGTTCACGCCGGCGACCGGCGTACTTGCGGCGATCCCTGTCGGGTACGTGCCGGTCGGCTACACCACCGACGACGGACTGACGTTCACGTCCGATCTGTCCATGTCCGACGTCACCTCGTCGCAGTCCGTCGAGCCGACCCGCTCGGACGTCGAATCGGACGTGCTGTCGGCGCAGTTCGCGCCGCAGGAGACGAACGCGGCGACCATCGCCCTGTTCGAGGGGCTGCCGCTCGCGGGTACGGGCGCGCTGCCCGCGATGGGCGAGGCGTGGACGTGGGACCGGGCGGCGAGCCCGGCAAACCCGTTCCGCCGGCTGCTGTTCATCGGGCTCGACTACGGCGACGACGGCGGAGAGATCTACGTCGTCAAGTTCTTCCCGCGCGCCCGGCTCACCTCGAAGGACGACGAGCAGTGGGCGCGCAGCACGGAGACGCAGCGCCCGGTCACCTTCAACGCCTACCGCGACTCGGTCGTCGGCACCTCGTGCCGCAACTGGGTCGACGGTCCGGGGTGGCGCTCCCTGGCCACTCCGTAACCCTCCCCTGATCGGGCGGGGGGCGGCGGTTCTGGGTGAGCCCCGACCGCCCCTCGCCCTCACATGCTCACCCGCAGCTCACCCGAGAGAGAGACACGATCATGAGCAAGCCCAACGGCAAGCGGTACCGGCTGGAGACCGTCAAGCGCTCGTACGTCGACGCGGTCGGCGGCGAGCGGGTCGAGTTCGAGGTCGGGCCCGAGGAAGCGCCCGCCGTGTTCAGCTTCCCGCACCCGATCTTCACGCCCGACGACATGCAGCGCGAACTCAACGGCGCGCAGGGCGACGAGGCCGGCGCGCGCATCCTGCTCGGCGACCAGTACGACGAGTTCATCGCGGCCGGCGGCGACGTCAACGGCGTGATGCTGCTGTACGTCGGCATCCGCAATGAGGCGCAGGACAAGGTGCAGAAGGTGCGCCCTACGAAGGGGTAGGGACCGGCGACGACGTCGTCGAGACCTACACGTACAGCGTCCTCGACGTCCTCGGCGAGCACCCCGAGGCAGTCGAGGCAGACCTCGCCCACCACTACCCCGAGCACGGGCCGGGCGGACCGCTCGCCGCCTACTGGCGAGGCGAGATCACGCTGCGACTGCTGCGCGTCCTGGTCGAGAACCTGCCCCCGGACGGCGCTACCGCCCGCGCGAACAACGGGCACGCGTGGCGGCAGATCGACTACGCGGCCGCCGACAGCCGCGATCTGCTCGCGCTGCTGCTGACGGCGTTCGTCAACGCCAACCGCGACCCGAAGAAGAGCGGCAGTCCGCTGCCGTGGCCTCAACCGTCGTGGCGGCCGGGCGACCCGGTGCCCGACGAGGACAAGGCCGACCAGGACAAGGCGCGCGCGAAAGCGGCGTACGAGCACATCCTCGCGCAGACCAAGGGGGAATGACGTATGCCGGTCGAGGTCGGCGTCGGGTACGTGTCCGTCGTGCCCGAGGCACGCGGGTTCGGCCGGCAACTCAATCAGCAGATCAGCGGCGAGTCGGCACGGGCCGGCACCTCGGCCGGGCAGGACGCCGGGCAGGGGTTCCTCGGCGGCATCGGCGGCGCCCTGAAGAAGGGCGTCGTCGGCGTCGCCGCCGGGGCGGGCGTGCTGTTCGCCGCCGGGTTCGCCGAGGCGGTCGAGCAGGACAAGAGCAACGCGAAGTTGGGCGCGCAGCTCGGGCTCACCGAGAAGGAGTCGGCGCGCGCCGGGAAGATCGCGGGCTCGGTCTACTCCAAGGGGTACGGCGAGTCGATCGACCAGGTAAACGACTCGCTCAAGGCGCTCGCGCAGAACGGCGTCGCCTCGATCAACGCCCCGAAGAAGGAAATCGCCGGGCTCAGCAAGGCGGCGCTGAACCTCGCCGAGACGTTCGACGCCGATGTCGGCGAGTCGACAAAGGCGGTCGGGCAGCTCATCCGGACCGGGCTCGTCAAGGACGGTAAAGCCGGATTCGATCTGCTCACGGCCGGGTTCCAGTCAGGCGCCGATAAGGCCGGCGACCTGATCGACACGGTCAACGAGTACTCGACGCAATGGCGCAAGGCTGGTCTGTCGGGCTCGACCGCGATCGGTCTGATCAATCAGGGGTTGCAGGCGGGTGCCCGCGACGGCGACCTCGTCGCCGACAGCATCAAAGAGTTCTCGATCCGGGCGGTCGACGGCAGCAAGACGTCGGCGGCCGGGTTCAAGATGCTCGGGCTCAACGCCGACGACATGGCGGCGAAGTTCGCCAAGGGTGGCAAGTCCGCGAACGGCGTGCTCGACCTCACCCTCGACCGGCTGCGCGGGATCAAGGATCCGGTTCTGCAGTCGCAGGCGGCGGTCGCGCTCTTCGGAACGCAGAGCGAGGATCTCGGGCAGGCGTTGTTCGCGCTCGACCCGAGCAAGGCGGCCGACGGGCTCGGCAAGGTCGGCGGCGCGGCCGACAAGATGGGCAAGACCCTGCACAACACCGCCGCGAATCAGATCGAGGTGTTCAAGCGGCAGGCGCTGCAGGGGCTCGCCAACTTCGCGGACAAGTACGCGCTGCCCGCGCTCAAGACGTTCGGGCAGTTCCTGAACACGTACGTGCTGCCGCCCGCACAGAAGGTCGGCGGCGCCCTCGTGAGCGTCCTCGTGCCCGCCGCGAAGGGTGTCGGCGACGCGTTCGCCGGCGGCGTGCAGTGGGTCAAGGAATACGGCGCGTGGCTCATCCCGCTCGGCGTCGCGATCGGCGGCGTCGCCGTCGTGGCCGGCGCCTCGACGATCGCCACGTGGGGCATGACTGCCGCGTTCTCGATCTATCGCGGCGTGATCCTCGCGGTGACCGCGGTCACCCGCGGGTGGGCCGTGGCGCAGGGCATCTTGAACGCGGTCATGTCGGCGAACCCCGTCGGTCTGATCGTCGTCGGGATCCTGGCACTCGTCGCCGCCGCGATCGTCGCGTACAACAAGGTGACTTGGTTCCGGACCGCGGTACAGGCGGCGTGGGCCGGGATAAAAGCCGGCTGGGATCTGCTGTGGAACGGGGCACTCAAGCCAGGGTTCGAGTACCTCAAGATCGGACTGCAGGCGATCGGCACGGCCGCGGTGTGGCTGTGGTCGACGGTCCTGTCGCCGGTTTTCTCGGCGATCGCGACCGCGGGCAAGGTGCTGTTCACCGTCCTCGCCGTCATCGTGATTGCGCCGCTCGTGATCGCGTTCAAGGCGCTCGGCGCGATCGCCGGGTGGCTGTGGAACAACGCGATCGGCCCGGCGTTCCGAGGGATCGTCGCGCTCGCCTCGTGGTGGTGGGCCGGCGTCAAGGTCTATTTCGGGTTCGTCAAGGCCGGTCTGTCCGCCCTCGGCGCCGCCGCCTCGTGGCTGTGGAACAAGGCGATCGCGCCGGCGTTCCGCGGGATCGTGACGCTCGCCTCGTGGTGGTGGAGCGGCGTCAAGGTCTATTTCGAGTACGTCAAGACAGGACTGCGCGCGGTCGGTTCGGTCGGCACGTGGCTGTGGAAGAACGCGATCAAGCCGGCGTTCGAGGGGATCAGTTCGGTCGCCTCGTGGCTGTATAACAACGCGCTCAAGCCGCAGTTCGACAGGATCAAGAGCGCCGTACGGCTGGTCGGCGACGCGTTCGGCAAGGCTAAGGACGCGATCGGCACGGCGTTCGGCAAGATCAAGTCGCTCACGAAAACACCCGTCAACTTTGTAATTGAATGGGTGTATACGAAGGGCATTAAAGCGGTCTGGGATAAGGTCGCCGGTTTTGTCGGTCTCGGCAAGCTGCCGGCCGCTCCGAAGCTGCTCGCCGAGGGCGGCCGCACTCACGGCGGCGTTCCCGGTAGGGACTCGATCCCGGCGCTGATGATGGCCGACGAGTTCGTCGTCAAGCGGTCGTCCGCCCGCAAGATCGGGTTCGGCGCCCTGAACTACATCAACCAAACCGGCGAGCTGCCGGTACAGAAGTTCGCCGGCGGCGGCGTCGTCGACACGCTCAAGGGTTGGGGCGGGTCGGCGGTCGACTGGACGGTCGACAAGGCGAAGAAGGTCGGCGGCGTCGTGATGGACGGCGTCGACTTCCTGTCGAACCCCGGCAAGCTGTGGGAGAAGGCAACCAAGTTCATCCGCGACAAGATCGCGAAGATCGGGCAGAGCAGGGTCGCGCAGATGATCGGCAAGGTGCCGATCAAGATGCTGTCGAGCCTGAAAGACAAGGTCGTCAACGCCGCGACGAGCATGTTCGGCGGCTCGTCGGGAGACATCGGCGGCTCGGGCGTCAAGCGCTGGTCGTCGGTCGTGCTGCAGGCGCTCAAGCTCGTCGGGCAACCGTCGAGCCTGCTCGGGATCACCCTGCGCCGGATGAACCAAGAGAGCGGCGGTAACCCGCGCGCGATCAACAATTGGGACATCAATGCCAAGAACGGCGTGCCCTCGAAGGGTCTGATGCAGGTCATCGACCCGACGTTCAACGCGTACGCCGGGAAGCTGCGCGGCCGCGGCGTGTGGGATCCGCTCGCCAACGTGTACGCCTCGATGCGGTACGCGCTGTCGAGGTACGGCTCGCTCGCCTCGGCGTACAACCGTGCAGGCGGGTACGCAGGCGGCGGTCGGCCCCGGCCGGGCGAGGTCGCATGGGTCGGCGAGAACGGGCCCGAGCTGCTGCAGTTCGGCGGCGGGCAGACCGTGCTCGATCACGACTCGTCGATCGGCGCGGTCGGCGCCGCGATGGTGCGGACCATGGCCCGGAGCCTGCAGCAGCCGGTACCGGCCGCCGCGGCGGTACGGGCGGCGCTGCCGTCCGGCGGCGGGCAGCCGACCGTCGACGCGGGCCACACGTACAACATCTATCCGCGCACGCTCGACATGACCGTGCGCGATCTGGAGCTGCTGCAGCGGCGACAGGATGCGCTCGCTCGGGTGGGGAGGCCACGGTAAATGCCGCTGATCACCGCACCGGTAGTCACCCCGCCCGATACGGGCGGGGGCGGCAGTACGCCGGTCCCCCTGCCCGAGATCGGGTTCGCGACAGCCACGTACACCGACCCGACTGGCAAGGTATGGCCGCTGAACGACGAGGCGGCCGGATGGTTCACGCTCGCCGACGGCGTGTCCGGGCTCGGCGCGACGCCGTACGAATTGACCACCGACGCGCACCCGCGGGGCGGCGCACGGCTGCGGTACGCCAGTGCGCAGCCGAGGGCGATCGTGTGGCCGCTGTACGTCTACGGCGAGACGCACGTCGAGTTCATCGGTCGATGGCGGGCGCTCGCAACCGCGTTCACGCGCACCCTGCGCGAAGGGCCGGACGGCACGCGCACGCCCGGATGGTTGGAGATCGCCCGGCCGGACGGCACGCGGCGGCGGATCGCGGTCTACTACCGCGAGGGGTTCGAGGGTCGCGGCTCGAAGGGGTCCGGGATCGTCTCGGACGCCGCAGCGATCTCGCTGTGGTGTGAAGACCCGTACTGGGTCGACCCGGTCGAGGTCGCCGTGCACCGGGAAACCGGCAGCCTGAGTTCGTTCTTCACGCCATACCCGACGATCTCGTCGTCGCAGGTGCTCGGCGCGACCGAGGTCACGAACCCCGGCGACGTGATCGTGTGGCCGAAGTGGACCGTCACCGGTCCCGCGAGCCTGATCACGTTCACGCACGAGGGCACCGGCGAGTCGTTCTCGGTCGACCCGACGGCGGTCGGGCACGGCAACCTACTCGCCGGCCAGCAAGTCACGATCTCCACGGACCCGCCGACCGTGCGCTACCAGGACGGTTCGAACTGGGTCGGCGCGCTCGACTGGCCGAGCGCCGTTCTGTGGGGGCTCGCCCCCGGCAAGAACCCGGTCACGTTCCTGTTGAACGGCTCGGGCCCCGGCAGCGCCGTCGATCTGCGGTTCAACCCGAGGTACGAGACAGCCTGAACCGAAGGGAGCGGCGGAACCGGTGGCCGTGCAACTGCTCATCACCGACAAGAACCTCGACGTGCAGGGCGACCCGCTCGACGGCTGGACGAACCTCGACGCGACGAAGAAGTTCAACGAGCCCGGCTCGGGCAGCGTCGACTTGCCCGCGCGGCCGGACGTCATGGCGCAACTGCAGCCCGGCAACCGGCTCGTGCTCATCCGGGACGGCGCGGTGTGGATGGCCGGCCCGCTTGAGATCCCGGCCGATTTCTCGTGGTCGGTCACCGAGTCGCCAGGATCGGGGCGGGTCACTGTCAGTTTCTCCGATGACCTCGCCATCGTGGCCGGTTACATCACGTGGCCAACCCCGGCGAACGCGTGGACGGCGCAGCTCGCGAACACGTACCGGCAGATCGCCAGTACGAACGCCGAGACGATCATTCGGGCCCTGGTCAATGAGAACTGCGGGCCGGGCGCCCGCGCCGAGCGGCGCATCGCGAACTTCGCGCTCGACAGCGTCGCCGGCGTGGGCACCTCGACGACCGTCAAGACGCGGTTCGAGGCGCTGCTCGACACCTGCAGGCGCATCGCCGTCGACGGCGGCGCGATCGGGTTTCGCACGCGGCAGTCGGCGACGCAGATTCTGTTCGGCTGCTATCAGCCGCGCGATCTGACGGCGACGGCGCGGTTCAGTATCGGTCTGGGCAACCTGCGCTCGATCCAAGTGAAGCAGTCCGCGCCGGACGTCACGCACGCGCTGATCGCCGGTACAGAACCGGAGACCGGCACGACGGGGCGCGTGTACGTACAGGCCGCCGACGCTGCGGCGGCTGCGTCCTGGTGGCGCGTAGAGAAGTACGTCGACGGCTCGGCGGAGAACGACACGAACGGCGAACTGACGCAGGCCGGTAAGGAAGAGATCGCCGGCGGCGCCGCCCCGGTCGAACTCGCCACGGTCACCGTTGACACCGAGGATCTCAAGGCCGGCCGCGACTTCGATCTCGGCGACAGGGTCACCGTCGCTCTTCCGTACGGCGTCGAGATCGCGAACCTTGTGCGCTCCATCCACCTGCAGGCGACCCCCAACTCGGGCGAGTACGTCACGACGCTTATCGGCTCGCCGGAAGCGACGACCGATCCCGCGATGGTCAAAGCCCTGCGCACGCTCGGCCGCCGACTCGGCCGGCTCGAAACCCGATAAGGAGGCTTCCGCGTGGCTCAAGACTCATGGCCGAGTCCGGCCCACAACGACAGGGCGGTCACTGACACCGAGTACGAGAAGATCGCCGCCCGATTCAGCGGCGACGGCGTGTACGGCGAACCCGGCGACGCCGCCGTCGTGACCCCCGGTACCGGCCTGTCTGTGAACCTGCGCGCCAACGTCTACGCCTCGGTGCGCGGGCACGCGTGGACGTCCGGCACGTCAACGCTGAACCTGCCGGTCACCGCGAACAGCAGCGGATCGACGAGAGTCGACCGGGTCGTGCTGCGGCTGGACCGGTCCGACTGGACCGTGCGCGCCGTCGTCAAGGCGGGCGCCCCCGGCGGCGGCGCCCCCGCCCTCACGCAGAACACGGGCGACACGGGCCTGTACGAGGTGCCACTCGCGAACGTCAACCTCGTGTCCGGGGCGAACTCGGTCACTGTCGCCCGCAACGAGCTGTACGTCGGTGTCCGCATCCGGCCGTGCACCTCGACGACCCGCAACCCGAACCCGGCGCCCGGCGAGATGTGTTTCGAGACGAACACCGGGCGCGTGCGGGTGTGGACCGGCGACTCTTGGGCCGGCTTGTTCGACGACTCGGGCGTGATCGGCGTCAATTCCCCGCTGTCCGCGTGGACCATCGGCACCGAGAGCGTGCTGCAGAAGCGCAACGGCAACGTGCACTTGCGCCTCGGCAGCTTCCAGCGCGCGGCCGGCACCCTCGCGGGCGGCGACGAGTCCCGACTGCCCGTGCTGATCCCGGCCGCCTACCGGCACCCCAACCGCGACCAGTACGCCATTTGCTACACGACCGGCGTCGAGATCAGCCGACTGACCATCTACTCGGCTGCCACGGACCGCCCCGGTCAAGTGTGGCTGTCGCAGCATCCAAGCATCGCGAAGGGTGAATACGTGCTCCCCGGATCCGGCATTAGTTGGGTGGTGGACTGATCATGGCTCGCCACGAGTTCGGCGCAGGCATCGGCGACTTTGTCGTGCGCCCGTCCGACGGTCTGTGGGGTGTCGCCGCCGGCTCGGTCGTCACCTTCTACGACCAGTCGACCGGCGGCACGCCGTACGCCGATCTGCTCGACGCAGGCAGCACGCCGATCACGACGGTCACGACCGACGAGTACGGGTTCCTGCCTCGGTTCTTCGGGCCCGACGGCGTCGAGGGCATGTGGGCCGACGCAGGCGGCAGCTCGCGCGCGTGGATCGAGGCGCACAACGTCGGCACCGCCGAGGCGGCGGCCGGCTCGGTCCGGGACTGGCTGAACGTCCGCGACTTCGGCGCGATCGGCGACAACGCCGCGGACGACACCGCCGCGATTCAGGCAGCGCTCGCCGCGGCGCCGATGGGCGGCATCGTGTACCTGCCGGCCGGCGCCTACCGGACGAGTGAGCCGCTCACGATCCCGCCCGCGGTCACCCTGCAGGGCACGCACACGAACCTCATGACTGTGCCCGGTCTGACCGACCCGCCGTGCTACATCAAGCCCCTGCCGTCGTTCGAGGGCAACGCAGTGATCTCGCTCGTCGACGCCGCGACGGGCGGGTATTCGACGATCAGCGCCGAGCACCGGATCTTGAACTTGATGATCGACGGATCGGGCGTGGTGGCACCGGGCCTCGACGGCATCCGGGCCGCGGGCAACATCCAGAACGTGGGGTTGCGTGACGTCACCGTTCGGCGGGTCTCCGGCGCCGGCGTGCACACCGAGTACAACGCCGGGTTCCATCCGTACAGTTGGCGCTGTCACCGGGTCATGATCGACAACTGCGGGTGGCACGGGTTCGCCATGCAGGTGATGACCGACCTCACCTTGATCGACTGTCAGGCGATCGGCAACGGGGCGAACGGGTTCGAGATCGACAACGCGGCGAACTCGCACGCGATCGGCTGTCGCGCCGAGTGGAACGTGAGCAACGGCTATCACCTGACCGGCGATTGGGCGACCGGCACCGGCTCGGGCGGGATGCTGCTGTCGGGCTGCTCGACGGACCGCAACGGACAGAACGGGGTGTTGGTCGACGCGGTCGGGAACCCGCCGCTGCAGATCGAGAACCTGTTGACTCGCCGCGACGGCCGCAACAACGGCGCAGGCGGCGGCGGGTACGCCGGGCTCAAGGTCGACGGCGCCGAGGTGCCCGTGATCGTCGGCATGATCACGTGTTACCCCGGAGTCGACGACGACGGTACGCAGGCAGCCTCACCGCAGTACGGGGTGCGCGTCGAGGATTCGGCGTACGTGTCCGTCGCGTCCGGGTTCCTGCACGCGAACACGACGGGATGGTCGGACGGCGGCGGGAACGGCACGCTGCGCCGCGGGCTCAACATCGCCGAGCGGACCGGCCCGACGGCGACGCCGGTCGACGCGTTCGCCGGCCCGACCGACGTCGCCGGGAACCTGAACGTCGGCGGGTACCTCGCTGCGTCGTCCGGGCAGTCCGGCGGACAGTGGAACATCTGGGACGGTACCGCGAAGGCGTTGAACCTCGGCTCGGCCGGCGGCGGCGTGGCGATCAAGGAGGGCGCGAACGCCCGCATGAACGTCGCCACGCTCGCCGCAGGCGCGGTCACCGTGGCGAACACCTCGATCACCGCGAACACCCGCGTCCTGCCGTTCCGGCAGGCGGCAGGCGGCGCCCTCGGGCACCTGTCGGTCACGAAGAACCCCGGCGTCGGTTTCACGATCACGTCGAGCAGCAACACCGAAACGTCCGTCGTGGCGTGGGTGCTGTTCGAGCCCGCGTAACCCGACGCCGCCGCACCTCACGCTCGCCCCTCGCCGACACGGCAGGGGCTCTTTTCATGCCCGGAAAGGGGCTCACCCATGGGTGACACAGAAAGGCCGATCCCCGAGCGGCTCGGCGACCAGGACGAACAGGCGCTGCACCTCGTGCGCACCGGGAACGGGCCGACCGTCGACGACGAGGCCGCGCTGCTCGCGCAGGTGCACGGCGCCCCGGACATGGCCGGGTTCTACACCGGGCCCGAGACCGGCGTCGACGAGGCAGCCGACGAGCCGGCCGAGGACGTCGCCGACCAGGACGCGCCCACCGACGGCGACACCGCGAAGGGGGGCGCGTCCGCATGAGCGTTGACAGCATGATCAAGGCGGTCGAGCGGTGGATCGGCACCCGCGAGCCGAACGCGATACAGACGTGGTACCGCGAGCGCAACGGCTCGGCGTACGCCTACAACTTCCCATGGTGCAACGCCACGATCACCCGCGCCGCCGTCGAGGCGGGCGAGTACGAGTCGGTGTGCTTCGGCACCGACTACGCGTACACCGTGGCGCACGCCGCCCGCTTCAAGGCGGCCGGTCAGTGGCACGCCGGTACGAAGGGGATCAAGCGCGGTGACATCGTGTTCTTCGACTGGTCGGGCACGAACGAGATCGGGAAGATCGATCACGTCGGCATCGTGACCTCGGTGTCGGGCAGCCTCGTCTACACGATCGAGGGCAACACCGCGAACATCTGCGCCCGCCGCGTGCGCACCGAGGCGGACATCGCCGGGTACGGCCGGCCCAAGTACAAGGCGGCGCCCGCGAACGCGAGCGGCAGCTCGGGCTCGAAGCGCCCGCAGGTGTCCCTCGCGAAGCTGGTCAAGGCGTTCAAGGCGGACCCGCCGAGGGCAGGAACACCGGTCTCGTACGCGCTCGTCGAGGTCGTCGAGGATGCCCTCGTTGCCGAGAGGCTGCTCGCGAAGCAGTACGCCGACGGGCACGCCGGCACAGCCACGCACAGCGCGTACGCGCTGCTGCAGCACCGATACGGCTACAGCGGCAAGGACGCCGACGGCATCCCCGGCGTGACGTCGCTCAAGCGGCTCGGCAAGGCGCACGGGTTCGACGTCGTCGCCTGAACATCCCCGGACGGCGGGAACCGCCGACCACTCACCCACCACTGAAAGGGGGCCGGCATGTCTACCGGCCTGTTCGTCTCGTTCATGAGAACCGCCGTGCCGTACCTCGTCGGGCTGCTGCTCGCCCTGGTCGCACGCGCCGGGTTCGACATCGACTCGACGACCGTCACGGCCGCCGTGACCGTCGCGGCCGGCATCGCGTACTACCTCGTGTTCAGGCTGCTCGAACTGCTCGGCGAGCGGCTGTCGGGCACGTTCCTGCAGAACCTCGCGGGTGTGTTCCTCGGGTGGGCGCGGCCGCCGGCCTATCCCAAGTTCGAGGCGCTCGAACCGGTCGACGGCGCGCGGTACCTCGGCGGCGACTCGACGAGCGGGTGACACCGGCCTTACGGCCCCGGTCACACCCCACTGCACAACCCGGAGGTAGCGCGTGGACGCTGCGACGCTCAGCGCGGTCGGCGTGATCGTCGTCGGGCTCGCGGCGGCCGCCGCTGCACTGATCGGACACCGCGGGGCGAACGCTGCCTCGCAGTCCGGCGCCGTGCTCGGCGGGTACTCGACGCTCGTCGACAACCTGCAGGAAGAGCGAGACAAGCTCGCGCGGCAGATCTCCGAGAACGATGTGAAGCTCGCCGCGGCGTACGCCGAACTCGCCAGTGAGCGCGCCGACAAAGCAGCGCTGCAGGGGCAGATCACGGCGCTCACGAGCGAGAACAGACAGCTACGCGACCGGATCGTCGAGCTTGGAGGGCAACCCACGTGACGCGACGTCATGCTCAGCCGATCCTCGCGCAGCGTTGGCGGTCGCTCGCGGTCGCCGCCGTACTGCTCGTGCTGTCGGGTGCGGTTGTCCTCGTGTGGCTCCGCATCGACGCCGAGTCGTCCGCCCGTAGGGAGGCGATCGCCGAGGCGAACCTGCGCGGCGACGCGGTGACGACGCTCGCCGGCGACGTGCGGGTGCTGCGCGAGCAGATCAAGGCCGAGGGAAAGACGCCAGCCGCGCCGGACCCGGCTCGGGCGGTCGAGGATCTACCGCGGCGGGCCGAGGTGCCGGTACCGATCCCCGGTCCGGCCGGTCCTCGCGGACCGCAGGGCGAGCCCGGCAAGGCCGCGCCCACGATCACCCCGGCGCCCGGAGCAACCGGACCGCAGGGCGATCCCGGCGACACGGTCACCGGTCCGCAGGGGCCGGTCGGTCCTACTGGACCCGCCGGCCCACCCGGTCCCGACGGACCGGCCGGGCAAGACGGGCAGAACGGCGAGGACGGCGAGGACGGAACCGACGGACGCGACGGGCAGACGTGCCCGGACGGGTACAGCCTGCAGGCGCCGTCATGGGATCCCGACGCCCTCGTCTGCAGACGCGACGGCGCCCCGCAGCCGAGCGACCCGTCGCCGAGCCCGTCGTCGACGCTGCTCGGGCTGCCTGCCGAGCGCCGCCGCACCGCATGACAGCACTGCGCCCCTGTCTGGCCTAACGGCCGGGCAGGGGCGCTTTTGTGCGTTTGTCGGCCCCCGCCGCGGTGCACGGCGAGGGCCGGGTGAGTGCTCCCCGAAGGGGCGATTCCCAGTATGACCCAAGCGCATCAACCCGTCACGGTCGTACGCTGGTTGGCGAGTGCTCTACGCCCAGCAAGGGGAATCCATGATCAATCCATCTGTCATGACGACCGGGGAGCGGATCAGGTACTACCGCCTCAAGGTCGGCAAGCCGCAGTCCGCCCTCGCCGGTCTCGTCGGTCGGTCCGAGGATTGGCTCAGCAAGGTCGAGCGGAACATCATCCGTATCGACTCCCTGTCCATGCTCATCCGGATCGCCCGCGAGCTGAACCTCGACAACGTCGCCGACCTCGTCGGATCGGCGATCGACCTAAGCCTCGTCGGCGGACCCGAGCACCCCTCGGTGCCCGCGATCCGGCGCGCGCTGAACACCCCGCCGTCGCACCTCGGGCTCGGGCTGCCCGGCGACCCGTACACCGCGCCGCAGCTCGCCGAGCGAGTCGTCGAGGCGTGGGGCATCTACGAGACCGAGACCGAGCGGTACGCGCCCGTCGGCGGCATGCTGCCCGGACTGCTCGCCGAGGCGTACGCCACGCTGCGCGCCACGAGCGGCGAGGCCGAACTCGACGCGACCCGCGCGCTCGTCTCGCTGCTGCACCTGCACCAAGTGTTCTTGCGGCGCGTCGGCGAGCGCAAGCTGTCGCTGCGCGCCGCCGACCGGGCGATGCAGATCGCCGACAGCACGGGCGACCCCGCCCTAATCGCCGCCTCGGCATGGAACGTCTGCGGCATCCTCACGTCGAGCGGCGAGGTCGCCGACTCGCTCGACCTCGCGCGCACGACGATCGAGCACTGCCGGCCGGGCGACGACGCCACCCCCGAGCACCTGTCGGCGTACGGCGCGCTGCACCTCGCCGCGGTCATCGCCGCCATTCGGGACAGCAAGGCGCCGACGGCATGGGATCTGCTGTCGCAGGCGAGCACTGTCGCGCGGCGGCTCGGTGTCGACCGGAACGACTTTCACACCTCGTTCGGCCCGACCAACGTCGCCATGCACGGCGTGCACCTCGCCGCCGAGGAAGGCGACGCGGCCGAGGCGCTGCGCCTCGCCGACGACGTCGAGGTGCCCGAGCCCGGCGGCGTGCTGCCGCTCGAACGGACGACGCGGTACCTCGTCGAGGTCATGCACTCGCACCGGCTGACCGGCGACGACTTCGGCACGCTCTACATGCTCAAACAGATCATGGAAGCGTCGCCGGAAGAGATCAGGTACTTTCCGCTCGTGCGCGAGGCTGTGCAGGCGCTCTTGAAGCGGCCGCGCCCGCAGATGCGCGGCGACGTGCACCGCATCGCCGAGCACGTCGGCGTGCTCGCGTAGCTCGAACGGGCGCTCGGCCGCCCGGAGTTGATGCACCCGGAACACAAGGCGACCCGGAATTTTCTTCCGGGTCGCCTCGTCATTTCCCTTCTACGGTCCGTGTCATGACGACGACTCAGCGAGTTCGGCGAGGGAGTGTCGGCGTGACCGCGAACCCCTCGCAGGGAGTACGCATCGACCGCATCGGATCGTTACGGCGTACGTCGGCCGGACGTATCGCGATCCCGCTCACCGTGGGCAAGGACGGCGACCGAGTCGGCGAGGGCGACCTCGTGCTGACGAACGCCGACGCCGAAATGCTGCACGCCGAACTCGGGCGACTGCTCGTCGAGTCGATTCCCCCGACTACTCCCGAGCGGAGCGAGTGACGTGATGACGAATGACGCGCTGCCGCAGAGCGCACCGACAGGACGCACCACACAGGACCACATCCGCCGAGCGAACCTCGCCGAGGCGGCCGGCGGGTTCGACGGATTCGTGTCCGTAGACTGGATCAGGGACAGCGGCGCGAGCGTGTCGCGGACCCTCGCAAAGTGGGATCAGGGGCAGCTCGCCGAACTGCCCGCGGGCAAGGCATGGGACGTCGTCCGCATGGACCGGTCGCACGGGTGGCGTACGGTCACGGCGCTGCGCACTGCGGGCGTCGACGTCGGGCCCGTGCTGCACACCGAGGCGTACGTCGAGGTGCTCGTGCCGCTCGGCTCGGTCGCCGCGTGGGACCAGGACGGCGCGACCGTCGTCGCCGAGGGCGAGCTGCTGACCGTACCGCCGCCCGCCGTTGTCGCCCCGCACACGCTGAACGCCCGCTCGTGGATCGTGCCGCCGGGCACGACGCTCACGGACGGCATGGCGCTGTACGAGGCGTACGCGTCCGCGAGCGCGAGCATGGCCATGGACGGCACACGATGACCGCCGAGGCCGCGGTCGCCGAGGCTGTGCCCCTCTCGACGCTCATGTCGGTCAACGTGCGCACGTGGCTCGAACAGACCGCCGCCGGCGAGCCGATCCCCTGCCTGATGCTGAACTACTCGGCGCCGCAGTTCGACGACGTCGACCCGGCTGCCGTCGAGGCCAGCATGCGGCAGGTGGCGCAGTCGCTCGGCGCCGTCCCGACCGGCGAGCCGGTACCCGACATCGGCGTGCGGCTGACCCTGCGCGGCGGCGTGGCGCTGCTGTGGTTCCCTGGGACCGGCTACGCGCTCAAGGTGCAGCACCCCAGATGGGTGCGCGGGCTCGAACAGAGCGGCGCCGCGCTGCTCGCGGTCGGGATCGACGAGCTGTCGCAAGTCGCCACGGTCGCCGAGGTCGACGAGTACCGGAATCACGCCCGCGAGGCCGGCCGCCTGTTCTTCGCTCTCGCCCGCGTGGGTCGCGCCGTCGGGGGTGCCTCGTGAAGGCGGCGCCGGCCCGGCCGGACGTCGTCCCGTTCATCGCGGCATGGAGCGGCGAGCAGCGGCACACGCGCAGGGTTGTGTACTCGGGGCGGGGCGGTATCGCGTTCGTCGACGAGGCGCCCGAGGACCGCGACCAATTCGGCGTGCTGTGGAACGGCCGCGCCCTCGCGCAGGGCGCCGGCCGCCCGCGGTACGGCGAGGTTCACCCGGAGCGACAGCGCGTGGCGATGCAGTACCTCATGTGTCAGGTGTGCGGGCGGCCGGCTGATCGCGACCGGAACGGCGGCGTGCTGTTTGTGGTCGAGGACAACCGGGGCGATTGGAACGGGTGGCCCGAGAACCTGATGACGACGCACCCGCCGCTGTGCCTGCCGTGCGCGGGCAAGGCGGTCGAGCAGTGCCCGCACCTCGTCGACAGCAGCGTCGCCCTACGCGTCCGCAACAGCGAGGTGTGCGCGGTGTACGGGCGCATCTGGTCGTCGTCGGCGTTCGGGCACCCGGTGCGCACCGCGAATAAGGAAGTCGTCGCCTACGGCACGGCGGCCGCACGGTGGGTACTCGCCGGGCAGCTCGTGCGCTCCCTGCACGGCTGCACGCGCGTCGACCTGCAGCGCGAACTCGCGCGCTCCCGATGACAGGGTCGCCCGGCGGTCGACGCTCCCCCGACGTCCCGCCGGGCGATCCGCTCAACATTCGAACCGAGGTTCGAATTTTGCGCTGTGTTTGGCATATGCAACGATCAGGGGATCACCCTCACGCACCGGTTAGCCATGGTTAACCGGTGCCCCCATGCGGGTGCGGTAGGTCCCTCACGCGCGAGGCCCGTTCCGTCCAAAGCACGGAGCCGCACCCTGACCGCCCCGGACGCCCGTACAGTGGCGACCGGGGCGGGCTACGTTCAGCCGCTCGGATCGCGTCAAAGTCCAAAGAATCTCAGGCCAAGCGCCTTTCTTTAGTGTGGTCTGAGGCGACCTGCATAAACGCAGGTGAGCACATCGCTAAACCTCGCACACCTTCTAAGCGCTTGGCCGCAGGTTCGAGTCCTGCCGGGGGCGC
>NZ_JAPEOB010000010.1 GCF_026341775.1 Streptomyces sp. NBC_00654
GCCAGGACGGCGCTGCGGCACGCCCACGAGCCGGTCGAGGAGAAGGCGGCGTAGCCGTATGTCCGACGGCGGCGTGCCCGATCTTCCGGCCGACCTGCCGCGGCTGTACACGCTGCGGGCCTGGCACGCCATGTGGGTCGCCCGGATCGATGAGGCCATCGCGGCCGCCGAGCAGCGCGAGAAGGAACGACTCCAGGGCGAGCGGGTCCGCCCGCCCACACCCGACTGGGTGATGGAGCACGGCATCGGTGTCGGTGCACCCGCGATGGAGATCCACGTCGGCGGCTGCTACGCGGCGGGGAAGCGGCTGAAGGTGATCAGCAGGGAGCAGGCACTGGGGGCGCTCGCGGACGGGGTCCGGGCGTGTACCCACTGCCGACCCGACACCGCACTCGGGATGCTGTAGCCCGCGTCGGGTGACAGGCGCGTCGGCACCCGGACTGTGCGGGTGCGGGGGACCGGGAGCGGCGTGAGGATCAGTAGTACGGGCAGCGGCCCGGCGCGCCCGGCCCCTGGGGCCGGCCCTCCCTTCCGGCGCTTCCGGCCCGCTTCCCGACCCGACCCGCCAGGGGGGCCTGGAGGAACGATGCCGCGACCCTTGTGGACCGGTGCCATTTCTTTTGGCCTGGTTACGATTCCGATCAAAGTCGTCAGTGCGACCGAGGACCGTGCGATCCACTTCCACCAGGTGCACCTGGAGGACATGGGGCGCGTCCGGACCCGGAAGATCTGCGACATCGACGGTGAGGTCGTGCCGCAGGAAGAGATCGGCAAGGGCTACCCGATCGCCACGGACCAGACGGTCCCGGTGACCGACGAGGAGCTGGACCAGATGCCGCTGCCGACGGCGAAGGCGATCGAGATCGTCGCGTTCGTCGACGCCGACAGCATCGACCCGATCCGGATCAGTGACTCCTACTACCTCGCGATCGACGGGCAGGTCGCCGCGAAACCGTACGCGCTGCTCCGCAGAGCGCTGGAGCGCTCGGACCGGGTCGCGGTCGCGAAATTCGCCTGGCACAACCGGGAGCGTCTGGGTCTGCTGCGTGTGCAGTCGGGTGCGATCATGCTGCACGCGATGCGGTGGCCCGACGAGATCCGCAGCCCCGAGTCCCTCACTCCGACGCCCGTGGAGCTGGATGAGGGCGAGATCGAGCAGGCGGTCCAGCTCGCCGACACCATGACCGTCGACGACATCTCGGGGTTCAGGGACGAGTACCGCGATGCCCTGGAGGAACTCATCGCGGCGAAGTCCGAGGGCGAGGAGCTCCCCGTGCCGGCCGAGGCCGGGGCGGGGGAGTCGGGGACGGTCGTGGATCTGATGGCCGCGCTGAACGCGAGCGTGAAGGCGGCGAAGGAGGGCCGTGGCGAGGACAGCGACGAGCACGCCACGATGCACGAGATGCGGCCCCGCAAGAAGACCACAGCGAAGGCCTCAACCAGCAAGAAGACCTCCACCCGGAAGAAGACGGCCGCGGGGAAGAAGGTCGGCACTGCCGCCAGGAAGACGACGGCGAAGAAGCGCAGCGCCTCCTGATCCGCCCCTGATGTCATGAGCGTTCTGCCCCGGATCGATCCCATGCTCGCCACCCCGGGCTGTCTGCCACCACCGGCTTCGGACGGCCGGTACGCCTATGAGGTGAAGCAGGAGGGTTCTCCAGACACTCGCCTGTGTCTCGTACGGTGCGAAGGAGGTGCGAAAGGGGGAGGCGCGAACGCAGGGAACCTGATTGGACTGCGCGGCTACCGGCCGTGTACGTGTGCTCGGCTCATCGAACCGGCCAGAGTGGGCGTAGACGACCGATTAAGCCCCCGGGGGTCCTATGGGGCTGGCAGTAGCCAAGCGGAAGGCAGGGTGACCTCCGCAGGAGTAGGTGTGCCGACGGCAGCAAGAAGCCCCTGAGGAGCCGGACTGGCCGTGTTGCGGAAGTCCACGGTGCTGCCGGAGAACACCGCGTCGCTGAAGTTCACGCTGCCGCCGGAGAATGTCGCGTCGCTGAAGGTCACGCGGCCGCCGGAGAATGTCGCGTCGCTGAAGTTCACGCTGCCGCCGGAGAATGTCGCGTCGCTGAAGGTCACGCGGCCGCCGGAGAATGTCGCGTCGCTGAAGTTCACGGTGCCGCCGGAGAACGTCGCGCCGCGGAAGCCCACGGTGCCGTCGGAGAACTCCGCGTCGCGGAAGCCCACGGTGCCGTCGGAGAACTCCGCGTCGCGGAAGTCCACGGTGCCGTCGGAGAACTCCGCGTCGCGGAAGTCCGCGCCGCGGAAGTCCACGCCGCCGCCGGAGAACACCGCGCCGCGGAAGTACACGCGGCCGCCGGAGAACGTCGCGTCGCCGAAGTTCACGCTGCCGCCGGAGAACGTCGCGTCGCCGAAGTTCACGCTGCCGCCGGAGAACGTCGCGCCGCCGAAGTTCACGCGGCCGCCGGAGAACGTCGCGCCGCCGAAGTAAACGCTGCCGCCGGAGAACGTCGCGTGGATGAAGTCCACGCTGCCGCCGGAGAACGTCGCGTCGCCGAAGTCCACGCGGCCGCCGGAGAACGTCGCGCCGCGGAAGTCCACGCGGCCGCCGGAGAACACCGCGCCGCCGAAGTCCACGTCGCCGCCAGAGAACTTCGCGCCGCTGAAGTTCATGGGGCCGTCGATGGTGACGCTGGTGAGGTCGAGATCGCAGCCTTGCCAGGATCGGCGGGTTCCGTGGGGGCGTCGATAGTGATCGCTGATGAGGCGCAGGATGGTGTGTCGGACCTCGCGGAGGGCGAGGTAGTGGTGGTGCTCCTCCAGGTGGGCGGGGCCCTCGCCGGGGTCGGGGCTATAGGGGAGCCGGAGGTAGGCGCACAGGACGTCGATGCATGTCTGGCGCAGGTTGTTGTCGGGGGCGTCGTCGGCCAGGCCTGCGAGTGCGTGGACACCACCGAGCCGAACGGCTGGGGAGTCGGAGCCGAGTTTGTCGACGGCCTGGGAGAAGCGCTCGGTGTGGAGTCGGGTGGCTTCGCGGTGGGCGCCGGCTTCGTCGACGCGCTGGCGGCGGTAGGCGACGACCAGGGCAACGAGCGCACCGGCTCCGGCGACCACACCGAAGGAGAGCTTCACCAAGTCGAAGAGCGTCTTCGCGTCGAGCTTCGTGGTGCTGTCGATCTGCTGGACGTCCAGCAGGACTGCCAAGCCGTAGAAGACGCCGCTCGCGACCAGGACCGCGGCGACGAACGTGAGGGTGAGAGCCCGGCCGACCCTCCACAACCGCAGTTCCCGTTCATTCAGTGATCGTGGCCTTCGCCTGGGCGTCATGACGATAAAGACAAGGTGCTGAGGTCAGCGGTTGCAGCCAGCACGATGACGGAAGAACCCCGCCCCATATGACCGATTCCGCCCCCCAGGTTCGATCGGAGCCGCACCGGGCGGCGAGTCCACAGAACTCTGCGAGGGCGCCAAGCCGGGACAGGGCCTGCCGGGCGGGGCCGCCGGCACACAGAGGTGCAGGCGGCCCCGCCCGGATTCTCGGCGTTCCGGCGACCGGGCGTGCGGCAGGAGGTGCCACCCGGGCGACGTGCTGTGGTGCGGCGCTGTGCCGGTCAGGCGATCTGGTACCTGCCGACTTCCAGGAAGTAGCGCAGCGCTTCGGGTGTGTTGTCGTCGAGGGCGGCGTTGGCTGCCGCGCGCAAGGCGGGGCTGATGGACGGGTCGGCGAGGATGCGGGCGATGGCGACGCGGTCGTCCTCGGCCTGGGCGATGCGGTAGCCGGTCTCCAGCCAGGCGCGCATCGCGTCGGAGTCGTTGGCGTCCAGGAGGGCGTTGACCTCGGCGATGACGCGCCGGCCGCTGTCGGGGTCGGCGAGCAGGCGCGTGATGGCGACGCGGTCGTCCTCGGCCTGGGCGATGCGGTAGCCGGTCTCCAGCCAGGCGCGCATCGCGTCGGAGTCGTTGGCGTCCAGGAGGGCGTTGACCTCGGCGATGACGCGCCGGCCGCTGTCGGGGTCGGCGAGCAGGCGCGTGATGGCGACGCGGTCGTCCTCGGCCTGGGCGATGCGGTAGCCGGTCTCCAGCCAGGCGCGCATCGCGTCGGAGTCGTTGGCGTCCAGGAGGGCGTTGACCTCGGCGATGACGCGCCGGCCGCTGTCGGGGTCGGCGAGCAGGCGCGTGATGGCGACGCGGTCGTCCTCGGCCTGGGCGATGCGGTAGCCGGTCTCCAGCCAGGCGCGCATCGCCTCGGGGTCGTTGGCGTCCAGGAGGGCGTTGGCTTCTCGTGTCACACGCCGGCCGCTGTCCGGGTCGGCGAGGATCCGGACTATGGCCACCCTCAGGTCGTCGGCGTCCGGCTCGTCCGCGGACGAGGACACCGCGGGCACCGTCACCGCGGCCGGTGCCGCCGTGGCGGCGAAGGACGGGGTGGCGAGCAGGAGGGCCGGGGCAAGGATGCCCGCGACGATGCCGGGCGTTACGCGATGCAGTCGCAAGGGGAATGCTCCTCTTCGTTCGCTACGGAGGTGAGTTGAGGACGCCTCAGGGCGTTCACATCGGTGATGCTGCCACCTGGGTCTGACAGCGGTAGTTGCCTCGCTGCGGTCGCAGGGCACCGTCGCCGCGGACGTGGTCGATTCGAGAGCAACACCGACTAGCCGACCATCCCGACGATGTCTCATGAGACACATCGAAGTCTGGAGAAGGACGGTCAGCGGGCGATCGTTTACCTGCCGGGGGACGGGACGGTGCTGTTGCGGGCTCGGTCCGGTGCCGACATTACCGTCGCCTACCCCGACCTCGCCGCGCTCGGCCGGGTGCTGGGCGGGAGGCCGGCGGGTTCTGGACGGGGAGATCGTCGCCTTGGACGAGGCGGGCCGCAGTGACCTCGAGCGGCTGCAGGCGCGGATGGGACTGGCCGGGGCACCCGCGAAGGCCGCCCGTATGGCCCGCACCGTCCCCGCCCACCTGATGCTGTTCGACGTCAGTTTCTCGACGGCACCGGCCTCACCCGGGGCCCCGTACACCGAACGCCGCGAAGCGCTCGAAGCCCTCGGCCTGACGGGACCGGCCTGGTCGTCACCCGCGGCCATCACCGGACACGGCACCCAGGCCCTGGACATGACCCGGGAAGCGGGACTGAAGGGGCTGATCGCGAAGCGGCTGCCCCCCCGCTACGAGCCAGGGGTGCGCTCCCGCGCCTGGATCAAATTCAGAAACGTCCGCACCGTCGATGTCATCGTCGGCGGCTGGGTCCCCGCCCGCGGCCACCTCACCGGACTCCCCGGAGCCCTCCTGATGGGCCAACGCGACCCGAACGGAACCCTGCGCTACGTCGGCAGCGTCGGCACCGGATGGAATGACATCGAACGCACCACCCTGGCCCAACTCCTCACCGCGGCCGCCACCGACACCTGCCCGTTCACCGACACCCCACCGGTCACCGGAGCCCGATGGGTGCTCCCGCGCCTTGTTGCTGAAATCCGCTACACGACCCGCACCCGCGCCGGACGCCTGCGCCACCCCTCCTGGCACCGCATGCGCCCCGATTTCGCCTCCGACGACATCGCCTGAGCTGGAGCGGCGACGCCGTGCTGCGCGGGGTGGTCAGTCCTGAGTCGGGGGAGTGCCCGGCCGGGTGAGCCCAGCGGCCGTTCAGGGCCCGTCGTCCGTACGGTCGGTGTGGGTGCCCCTGACAGGACGGTGCCCGTGTGCCCCGCGGGTCCGTCGCACGTTCCGCGGGGCCAAGCTCCATGTGAGGGTCAAAGCATCCAGGAGCTGCCCTCTGAAGTCAGGGTCGTGCAACCGCCGAGTCGTTCCTCGGGCGGGCTTCTGTGAGCTTGCCGCCCGGCGGTCTCTCCGCGACCCTCAGCGGAGCAGCCGCTGGTCGGGGCGCTGCCGCACGTGCGCCGCGACGAACATCTGTCGAGGTGAGTTCTCCGGTACTCACCGCGGTGGCTTTCCCGTGGTTGCTGACGGGTGGGTGCCGGGTCGACGGGTGTCGGCGTGGACGCGTGCCCTGATGCCGGGCTGTCCGGGAGTCCGGTGCCCGGTGGAGACACCGGACGTTGCCCACCGTTCCTGCAGGGCGGTCATCACGGTGTTCAGGGTGGTCTCGTCGGGTGCGGTGATGTCCAGGACCACCAGGCCGGACTCACTCAAATGCTGCTCGTGGATCGGGTGCATGCCGTCACCGACGCCCCTGCCTGCTGGGGCGGTTCGGGGAAACGCGCGGTCCCACCCGGACGAGGGAAGGCGGAGAGATGTTGCCTGTCCCTGTTCACATGAGTCACACCCGTCTCGGGTTCCGGCAGTTCATCGCCGTTGCCGGCCGCCGGTTGACTCGGTGCGGAAGGGGACGGGGGTGTGTCAGTGTCCTGCGTTACGGTCGTTGCGTCCTGCTCTGAGGGACGCGCGTTCCCGCCCGGCCTCTAAGGGGGGCCGGGCGGGAACGGCTCTGCCCGCTCCCCGGTTGTTCTGGCACGGGAGCGGGCTCTTCCGGATGGAAGGCCGACACCAAGGTGTCCTGCTTCCATTGGCGGGGGTTGCCGGGGGGATTGCAAGGAAAACCGGGAACTTCACCCCTCGCGCTGACGGCCTGTCGTACAGGTGCGCCGGAGCGGTCGTCCCCGCGTATCGGCTGACGCTCCATGAAGCCTAATGTTCCGTGATTCCTTGATCACGTGGCGTAGCCGTGTGGTGTCGGTCCATCCTGTCCTCACCTTCAACAGCGGCGTGGCACCCGCTCGTTGAAGCATCCCCTTTTCCGACGTGGTCTTCCGGATGGCTGCGGCATGACCGAAAGGAGTGTGATGGACACCAGGAGGACAGTGATCACGGCGATGCTGGTCACGGTGGTGGTGTTCGGCTGGAGCACGGTGATGGCGGTGACGGGCCATACGGCGGTGCTCGCCTCGCTGGCCCCCGTCCTGGGACTGACGGTCCAGCAGGTCGCCCGCGCGTTCCGCACGCCGGCCGCACCGGCCTCGGGACACCGCGCGGCCCCGGTGCCCGACACCAAGGACGGTGCCCTGTGACGAAACCCTCCGAGCGGGCATCAGCCTTCGGACCGGTACCCGCCCCCAGAGCGGCACCGGTCCGCCCCGGCCGCAAGCTCGGCCCGGTCGTCCGCGGTGTCAGCAGCTCGCACCGGGCCTGGCTGGAGCCGGTCCGCGACACGTACCTCGACAGCGGACAGACCCTCGCCGACCTCAGCTACCGGGTACTGCTCGCCAAGTCCAAACTCTCCGAACTGCTGCGCGGCGTCGGGCTCTACCCCAGGTGGGAAGTCGTCCACCGGCTTTCCGCCGAGCTGGACATGCCCAACTGGCCCCTGTACCGGCTGTGGAGGCAGGCGGCTCTGGACGCGGGCAAGCCCCGGGAATGGATCGAACGGTCCACGGAGAATTCCGCCCCCGGCCCCGCAACCGACCGGTACCGGCCGCCCCTGGAACACGGCGCCCTGCGCGAGATGGTCGAGGACGACTACCGCTTCTACGCCCAGGTCTTCCTCTCCGACAAGTCCCGCGACGCCGCCGTGAAGGACACCTTCGCCATCCTCTGGCTCCACTGGAACACCGCCCTGTGCAGCCCGGACATCCGCTTCTTCGCCTGGTCCATCCTGCGCACCACCGTCATGGCCCGGGCCACCTACCGCGACGGCCGCCCCGAGCTGGAGACCGCCGTGTTCGACACCGTCGCACTGCGCAACCACACCTCCCCGGCCGACGGCGCGGCACAGCTGGCCGAAAGCCTGGAACTGTTCAAGGCGATCAGCCGGCTCCCCGCAGCACAGCTCGACGTCATGGTGCTGCTCCATCTGTGCGGCTTCACCGCCGAGAAGGCGTCCGGTCTTCTCGGTGTCCCGCTGGCCACTGTCCGGGCCGACGAGCGTCGGGCCGGACGGTATCTGGAGAGCGTCGTCAGTCTGCCGCCCGAGACCGAAGGACCCACCGCATGACACCGCTCGAAGAGATCCTGTCCCGGGCGCTGCTGGTACGGGAGCGTGCCGTGCCCCGCGACGTCGTTCCGAGCAGAGAGGCGCAACACCGCGCACCTCGTCCCGAAGCCGCGGGCCACGGAGTCGTAACGCCGTCGAACGCGGCGGCCGAGGACCTGCGCGCGCTGTGCGAGACACTCGTCGTGCACACCCCCGCCGAAGCCGTGGCGGACTTCGTCACCGACCAGGTGCCCGAGCCGCGCAGCGCGCTGGTTCTGGCCTGTGTCCTGCAGCTGACCGATACCGGTGACGGGGCCCGATTCTGGTGGCAGTACGCCGCCGGCGCCGGGCAGCCAGCGGCCGCGTACTGTCTCTACCTCCACCACCTCGCCCTGGGGGAGGAGGAAGCGGCCCGGTGGTGGCACGACCAGGCCGATGACGTTCAACCGCCCTCCGGCAACCGCACCCACCCCGCCCGTCCAAACCGGCTCGACACCGCGTCGACCACGACGATGCTGCGGATCCTTCGCCGTCTCGCCAAGAACACTGCCCGCCGTCCGCGCCCGGCCGTCGTCACCGAGCTCATGACGTACATGCCCACCGCGGTCGCGGTCGGATACCTTCGCGAGCCGGACATGGAACTGCCCCTGCCCGGACCCGGCTTCGCCACCACCGTCCGGGAACTCCTCGTCGCGGTCGCGGACCGCCCCGACACATCAGGCCGATGCCCGGCCCGAACTGACGGAGCCTCCCTCAGACGCCGCGACACCGACATCGTCCGTACGGCACGGACAGACCGCTCACCCCAGTTGAGAGGAACTGCGAAACGCTGAACCCATCAACGGTTCGAGATCCGGGTCCGGTGCCGCGCTGATGACCGGGCCCGCCAGCTCCGCCCCCGCAGGCGTGCCCCCGCGCGGCACACGCCGCGGCCGAGCGGGGCCGCTTCGGCTGGGCCAGCGGCACACCCCTGAACGGCCCCGGCCCGACTCGCCCAACGAACCGGTCCGGGGCACGCTGGGAGGCGTGACCAGCGCACCGATCGTCGTGCACCGGCCCTCCCGTACGGGCGGTCGGAGAGTCACCGTGCACAACTACGGCCGGGACGAGGTCCTCGGCACCGCCTACAGCGACCACGACCTGGTCGTGTTCCTCCAGGGGACCGGCGTCGCCGACCCCGATGCCATCCTGGATGACCCGCAGTGGGTGGAGTGGCGCGGCGGCCCCGCCCACCAGTTCAGCGCCGCCTGACGCCTGAACGACGGCAGCGGCCGGGCAAGGTGGTCCAGCCCAGCCCAGCCGCGGTGGCCAAGCGTTGCCCGGGTAATCGGATTCGGACAGCGTTCCGAAAGGCAGTCATGACCGGCAAATGGGCCTGACAAGAATCCCAGGCAGGCCCACTGCTGCGCCTCTTCCTACGCCCAGCGCATCCCGATCGCGGACAGCTGCTCCACGCGTTCCGACGAGAGCGTCGCGGCCCTGCTCCGCTGGTTACCGATCCAGGAGCCGAGCCTGATGGCCTGCTCCTCCTGGCCCTCGTCGTCGGCACCGACCGCGATCGTCTCCACGTGTTTGCGCGGCACCCGAAGATGCCCCTCGCGCTCGTAGAACTGCCGTGCGGCTTCCAGGTTCACCGCCCACTTGTCGGCCTGCGTACGGCGCGGGGGCGGCTTCTCGTCCTCGGTCGGGGGTGTGATGCCGAGGACTTGTTCGCACATCCATTGCTGGACGCCTGTGAGGTTGTCCCAGCCGAGCCGGACCGAGCGCACCCACCGCCCCAGGTCCTCGCCCTGGTGCACGACGTCGCCGGGCTTGGTGGGCAGCTCGCCGCCGATCTCCTCCAGGTGGAGCCGGACGAGGTGGAAGGAGCGCTGCCACTCCACGGGCCAGGCCGGGCACCAGGACGGGTCGATGGCCTCCAGCTGCTCGCGCCGCTCATGCGGCATGGCCCCGGACGACGACTCCACGGGCAGCCCTTCGGCACGCCGTTGCTCGTTCTGGGCGGCCTTGCGTGCGGCGGCGCGGGCGTTCTTCAGCCAGATGCCCACCTTGTAGCCCTGGTGGGTGGCATCCAAGGGGGCGAGCAGGTGTCCGTTCGTCTCGGCCCATCCGCGCGCGGCGGACAGGCCTTCTTCCCACGCGACGTCGAAGTGCGACCACACCATGCCCAGCTTCTCCAACTGCAGGATGCGGTGCTCGTCCATGTCGCCGCGGGCGTAGAAGCGGCGGGCGTCGGCGGTCCACTGTCCCAGCGGGAAGTTCGCCAGCGAGGTCGGCCATCCGACCCCCTCGGCTTCCTCGCCCTCCGGCACGCGGTAAGTGAACGGGACGCGCAGATCGCCGTGCTCGCGGGCGAAGATGACAGCGGCCTCCACGCCGCGACGCCAGTGTTCGTGTTCGGGGTTGAGGACGCGCAGGTTGATGAACGCTGCCAAGGCGGCCGGGTCGCGCGGCGTGGAGAACTCCAACAGGGCCTTGGCCGGGGCGCTGACGCGCTCGGAGCCCTCGCCGCTGCCGGCACCCTTCCCGCGCTCGTCCTTGCTGACGGGCTTGTAGCGGCTCGGGGCCTGCTGCTCTGCGAGGGCCTCCACGATCCGCGCGTCGTGCGCCCGCAGCGCCTCCAGGAGCTTGGCGAGCCCGCCGTACGCCCGGGAGGTGAGCATGTTGTCCGCCGTCTCGCCGGGCCCGAGCAGCACGGGCACCACGAGCGAGGCCACCTTGCCCTCGCCGGGCTGCATCCGCAGCGCGCGGCCGACGGCCTGGACGAGGTCGGGCATGGAGCCGCGCACATCCGCCCAGTAGACGGAGTCGCAGTTCTTGGTGTCGACGCCCTCGCCCAGGACCTTCGCCGAGCTGAGGTAGCACTTCTCCACGACCGTGCCGTCGGTGGCGATCCCGTCGGCGAATTCGCCCAGCAGACGCCGCCTGTGGAGCGGCTTGTGGTCGCCGCACAGCCAGTTGGCCCAGATCGTCTTGGGGTACAGCTCCGGGTCGGCGGCGTGCAGCTGCGCGGCGACGCCGGGGAGACCAGCCGCGAAGGCTTCGGCTTCCTTCACCAGGTGGTGGAAGACCAGCGTGCGGCGGAAGCCCTCTTCCGAGGACGCCTTCACTAGTGCGGTCTGCAGAGCGGCGAGCCGCGCCCCGCGGACCTCTGCCGACCGGCCCTCCGCGCCCAGGAGCTGCGCGGCCTGGAGCGCGGTGTCGGTGACGTCCACGCATACAACCTGGTAGGGGGCACAAATTCCCCGGTCGATGGCCTCCGAGAGCGTCAAAGTGAACGCCCGGCTGCCAAAGGGGCCCTCGGGGTCGTCGTCCATGCTCGCGACCAGCTCGCCGGGTGCGCCGGCCTCGTCTTCGTCCCCGAGCTGCCACAGCCGGGGCGTGGCCGTCATGTAGAGGCGCCGCAGGGACGGGATCTTCTGGTTGTCGTGGACGACCGCCCACGGCTTCCCGATCCGGCCCGAAACGCGGTGAGCTTCGTCCACGACGATCAGGTCCCAAGCCGCGAGGCCCCCGGCGTGCGCCCGCTCCAGGTTGCCCAGACCGAGGCTGGCGTACGTGGCGTACACGGTTACCTTGTCCAGGCCTCGCGCCCACTCCACCAGCTCGTCCACGTCCGTGGTGTTGGGGAAGGACACTTCCTCGCCCCGCAGCGAGGAAACCCCGATCATCGGCCCCCTGCGGCCCCCCTCGCGCCACGCGGTTTCGGTCTGTGCGAGCAGGTCCAGCGAGGGCACGAGCACCAGAACACGGCCCGCGTGGAGCTCCTCAGCGCTGCGGACCGCCACCCGGGTCTTTCCGGACCCGGTCGCCATGATCACCTGCGTTCGAAGCCCTCGTTCGGGCACAAGTGATCTTGCAGGCAATTCCAGGGCGCGCACGACCGCGTCAATAGCTTCTCGCTGGGCTGCCTCGCGCTGATCAGCGCGGTCTGTGCTCGACATATCGCCTGCCTTCTCCTGGGGTGCCGTCCGGTCGATTCGAGCGGCGCGAAACGGGGAACCTGCACGTAGAGGAGCCATAAGGGCTACGATTGGACTGACGCGATCGGCTGGTTGATCCGCCCCACCGGAACACCGGCAAGGCGGTTGAGTGGATCTCGATAACCCTCCCTGAGCGGTCCGGGGTGGTGTGCTCTCAGTCCAGAGCCTATCTCAATATCAGAAATGAAGCACAAAGAATGCGGAGATTTCCCGAACGTGGCTGAGAGCTGTTAATCATGCCTCATCCCAAGCCAATCCGGGACCTTGACGCCCCCTCAATCCTGTCCGCTTCTCCGGGTGGCCGGCCCCCCAAGCCTCCGTCACCCGTCCCGACGGCCTGTCACCACCCCTCCTTCTTGCTGCTGCTCGGGCCGCAGGCCCGTGGGTGGGCTGCGCGGAGCGTGGCACACCTGCCCACCCGTGGCTGTACTGGAGTTGACGGGGGATCTGGGGGGTGGCTGGAGCGCAGCGGAAGCCGCGGGTCGGCCGGAGGCGGCCCCGGCCCGCAACGCGGGCCGTCTGCCCTGCGGTTGGTGGTGCGCACGCAGTGCTGTGCCGCCTGGCGGTGAACGCAGTGAACCGCGTCCGCTCACGCGGAGCGGGAGCGGCTGAGCCCGCAGGGCCTAGCTCGCTTCTACGGGCGCAGCCCGTAGGGACCGCCGCGGCGGCGCGGGCGGTCCCTACGGGCTGCGCCCGTAGAAGCGAGCTAGGCCCCTGCGGGGCCTAGCCGCTCCCGCTCCGCGTGAGCGGACGCGGTTCACTGCGTTCACCGCCAGGCGGCACGCACTGCGTGCGCACCACCAACCGCAGGGCAGACGGCCCGCGTTGCGGGCCGGGGCCGGCCTCCGGCCGACCCGCGGCTTCCGCTGCGCTCCAGCCACCCCCCAGATCCCCCGTCAACTCCAGTACAGCCACGGGTGGGCAGGTGTGCCACGCTCCGCGCAGCCCACCCACGGGCCTGCGGCCCGAGCAGCAGCAAGAAGGAGGGGTGGTGACAGGCCGTCGGGACGGGTGACGGAGGCTTGGGGGCGGCCACCCGGAGAAGCGGACAGGATTGAGGGGGCGTCAAGGTCCCGGATTGGCTTGGGATGAGGCATGATTAACAGCTCTCAGCCACGTTCGGGAAATCTCCGCATTCTTTGTGCTTCATTTCTGATATTGAGATAGGCTCTGGACTGAGAGCACACCACCCCGGACCGCTCAGGGAGGGTTATCGAGATCCACTCAACCGCCTTGCCGGTGTTCCGGTGGGGCGGATCAACCAGCCGATCGCGTCAGTCCAATCGTAGCCCTTATGGCTCCTCTACGTGCAGGTTCCCCGTTTCGCGCCGCTCGAATCGACCGGACGGCACCCCAGGAGAAGGCAGGCGATATGTCGAGCACAGACCGCGCTGATCAGCGCGAGGCAGCCCAGCGAGAAGCTATTGACGCGGTCGTGCGCGCCCTGGAATTGCCTGCAAGATCACTTGTGCCCGAACGAGGGCTTCGAACGCAGGTGATCATGGCGACCGGGTCCGGAAAGACCCGGGTGGCGGTCCGCAGCGCTGAGGAGCTCCACGCGGGCCGTGTTCTGGTGCTCGTGCCCTCGCTGGACCTGCTCGCACAGACCGAAACCGCGTGGCGCGAGGGGGGCCGCAGGGGGCCGATGATCGGGGTTTCCTCGCTGCGGGGCGAGGAAGTGTCCTTCCCCAACACCACGGACGTGGACGAGCTGGTGGAGTGGGCGCGAGGCCTGGACAAGGTAACCGTGTACGCCACGTACGCCAGCCTCGGTCTGGGCAACCTGGAGCGGGCGCACGCCGGGGGCCTCGCGGCTTGGGACCTGATCGTCGTGGACGAAGCTCACCGCGTTTCGGGCCGGATCGGGAAGCCGTGGGCGGTCGTCCACGACAACCAGAAGATCCCGTCCCTGCGGCGCCTCTACATGACGGCCACGCCCCGGCTGTGGCAGCTCGGGGACGAAGACGAGGCCGGCGCACCCGGCGAGCTGGTCGCGAGCATGGACGACGACCCCGAGGGCCCCTTTGGCAGCCGGGCGTTCACTTTGACGCTCTCGGAGGCCATCGACCGGGGAATTTGTGCCCCCTACCAGGTTGTATGCGTGGACGTCACCGACACCGCGCTCCAGGCCGCGCAGCTCCTGGGCGCGGAGGGCCGGTCGGCAGAGGTCCGCGGGGCGCGGCTCGCCGCTCTGCAGACCGCACTAGTGAAGGCGTCCTCGGAAGAGGGCTTCCGCCGCACGCTGGTCTTCCACCACCTGGTGAAGGAAGCCGAAGCCTTCGCGGCTGGTCTCCCCGGCGTCGCCGCGCAGCTGCACGCCGCCGACCCGGAGCTGTACCCCAAGACGATCTGGGCCAACTGGCTGTGCGGCGACCACAAGCCGCTCCACAGGCGGCGTCTGCTGGGCGAATTCGCCGACGGGATCGCCACCGACGGCACGGTCGTGGAGAAGTGCTACCTCAGCTCGGCGAAGGTCCTGGGCGAGGGCGTCGACACCAAGAACTGCGACTCCGTCTACTGGGCGGATGTGCGCGGCTCCATGCCCGACCTCGTCCAGGCCGTCGGCCGCGCGCTGCGGATGCAGCCCGGCGAGGGCAAGGTGGCCTCGCTCGTGGTGCCCGTGCTGCTCGGGCCCGGCGAGACGGCGGACAACATGCTCACCTCCCGGGCGTACGGCGGGCTCGCCAAGCTCCTGGAGGCGCTGCGGGCGCACGACGCGCGGATCGTGGAGGCCCTCGCAGAGCAGCAGGCCCCGAGCCGCTACAAGCCCGTCAGCAAGGACGAGCGCGGGAAGGGTGCCGGCAGCGGCGAGGGCTCCGAGCGCGTCAGCGCCCCGGCCAAGGCCCTGTTGGAGTTCTCCACGCCGCGCGACCCGGCCGCCTTGGCAGCGTTCATCAACCTGCGCGTCCTCAACCCCGAACACGAACACTGGCGTCGCGGCGTGGAGGCCGCTGTCATCTTCGCCCGCGAGCACGGCGATCTGCGCGTCCCGTTCACTTACCGCGTGCCGGAGGGCGAGGAAGCCGAGGGGGTCGGATGGCCGACCTCGCTGGCGAACTTCCCGCTGGGACAGTGGACCGCCGACGCCCGCCGCTTCTACGCCCGCGGCGACATGGACGAGCACCGCATCCTGCAGTTGGAGAAGCTGGGCATGGTGTGGTCGCACTTCGACGTCGCGTGGGAAGAAGGCCTGTCCGCCGCGCGCGGATGGGCCGAGACGAACGGACACCTGCTCGCCCCCTTGGATGCCACCCACCAGGGCTACAAGGTGGGCATCTGGCTGAAGAACGCCCGCGCCGCCGCACGCAAGGCCGCCCAGAACGAGCAACGGCGTGCCGAAGGGCTGCCCGTGGAGTCGTCGTCCGGGGCCATGCCGCATGAGCGGCGCGAGCAGCTGGAGGCCATCGACCCGTCCTGGTGCCCGGCCTGGCCCGTGGAGTGGCAGCGCTCCTTCCACCTCGTCCGGCTCCACCTGGAGGAGATCGGCGGCGAGCTGCCCACCAAGCCCGGCGACGTCGTGCACCAGGGCGAGGACCTGGGGCGGTGGGTGCGCTCGGTCCGGCTCGGCTGGGACAACCTCACAGGCGTCCAGCAATGGATGTGCGAACAAGTCCTCGGCATCACACCCCCGACCGAGGACGAGAAGCCGCCCCCGCGCCGTACGCAGGCCGACAAGTGGGCGGTGAACCTGGAAGCCGCACGGCAGTTCTACGAGCGCGAGGGGCATCTTCGGGTGCCGCGCAAACACGTGGAGACGATCGCGGTCGGTGCCGACGACGAGGGCCAGGAGGAGCAGGCCATCAGGCTCGGCTCCTGGATCGGTAACCAGCGGAGCAGGGCCGCGACGCTCTCGTCGGAACGCGTGGAGCAGCTGTCCGCGATCGGGATGCGCTGGGCGTAGGAAGAGGCGCAGCAGTGGGCCTGCCTGGGATTCTTGTCAGGCCCATTTGCCGGTCATGACTGCCTTTCGGAACGCTGTCCGAATCCGATTACCCGGGCAACGCTTGGCCACCGCGGCTGGGCTGGGCTGGACCACCTTGCCCGGCCGCTGCCGTCGTTCAGGCGTCAGGCGGCGCTGAACTGGTGGGCGGGGCCGCCGCGCCACTCCACCCACTGCGGGTCATCCAGGATGGCATCGGGGTCGGCGACGCCGGTCCCCTGGAGGAACACGACCAGGTCGTGGTCGCTGTAGGCGGTGCCGAGGACCTCGTCCCGGCCGTAGTTGTGCACGGTGACTCTCCGACCGCCCGTACGGGAGGGCCGGTGCACGACGATCGGTGCGCTGGTCACGCCTCCCAGCGTGCCCCGGACCGGTTCGTTGGGCGAGTCGGGCCGGGGCCGTTCAGGGGTGTGCCGCTGGCCCAGCCGAAGCGGCCCCGCTCGGCCGCGGCGTGTGCCGCGCGGGGGCACGCCTGCGGGGGCGGAGCTGGCGGGCCCGGTCATCAGCGCGGCACCGGACCCGGATCTCGAACCGTTGATGGGTTCAGCGTTTCGCAGTTCCTCTCAACTGGGGTGAGCGGTCTGTCCGTGCCGTACGGACGATGTCGGTGTCGCGGCGTCTGAGGGAGGCTCCGTCAGTTCGGGCCGGGCATCGGCCTGATGTGTCGGGGCGGTCCGCGACCGCGACGAGGAGTTCCCGGACGGTGGTGGCGAAGCCGGGTCCGGGCAGGGGCAGTTCCATGTCCGGCTCGCGAAGGTATCCGACCGCGACCGCGGTGGGCATGTACGTCATGAGCTCGGTGACGACGGCCGGGCGCGGACGGCGGGCAGTGTTCTTGGCGAGACGGCGAAGGATCCGCAGCATCGTCGTGGTCGACGCGGTGTCGAGCCGGTTTGGACGGGCGGGGTGGGTGCGGTTGCCGGAGGGCGGTTGAACGTCATCGGCCTGGTCGTGCCACCACCGGGCCGCTTCCTCCTCCCCCAGGGCGAGGTGGTGGAGGTAGAGACAGTACGCGGCCGCTGGCTGCCCGGCGCCGGCGGCGTACTGCCACCAGAATCGGGCCCCGTCACCGGTATCGGTCAGCTGCAGGACACAGGCCAGAACCAGCGCGCTGCGCGGCTCGGGCACCTGGTCGGTGACGAAGTCCGCCACGGCTTCGGCGGGGGTGTGCACGACGAGTGTCTCGCACAGCGCGCGCAGGTCCTCGGCCGCCGCGTTCGACGGCGTTACGACTCCGTGGCCCGCGGCTTCGGGACGAGGTGCGCGGTGTTGCGCCTCTCTGCTCGGAACGACGTCGCGGGGCACGGCACGCTCCCGTACCAGCAGCGCCCGGGACAGGATCTCTTCGAGCGGTGTCATGCGGTGGGTCCTTCGGTCTCGGGCGGCAGACTGACGACGCTCTCCAGATACCGTCCGGCCCGACGCTCGTCGGCCCGGACAGTGGCCAGCGGGACACCGAGAAGACCGGACGCCTTCTCGGCGGTGAAGCCGCACAGATGGAGCAGCACCATGACGTCGAGCTGTGCTGCGGGGAGCCGGCTGATCGCCTTGAACAGTTCCAGGCTTTCGGCCAGCTGTGCCGCGCCGTCGGCCGGGGAGGTGTGGTTGCGCAGTGCGACGGTGTCGAACACGGCGGTCTCCAGCTCGGGGCGGCCGTCGCGGTAGGTGGCCCGGGCCATGACGGTGGTGCGCAGGATGGACCAGGCGAAGAAGCGGATGTCCGGGCTGCACAGGGCGGTGTTCCAGTGGAGCCAGAGGATGGCGAAGGTGTCCTTCACGGCGGCGTCGCGGGACTTGTCGGAGAGGAAGACCTGGGCGTAGAAGCGGTAGTCGTCCTCGACCATCTCGCGCAGGGCGCCGTGTTCCAGGGGCGGCCGGTACCGGTCGGTTGCGGGGCCGGGGGCGGAATTCTCCGTGGACCGTTCGATCCATTCCCGGGGCTTGCCCGCGTCCAGAGCCGCCTGCCTCCACAGCCGGTACAGGGGCCAGTTGGGCATGTCCAGCTCGGCGGAAAGCCGGTGGACGACTTCCCACCTGGGGTAGAGCCCGACGCCGCGCAGCAGTTCGGAGAGTTTGGACTTGGCGAGCAGTACCCGGTAGCTGAGGTCGGCGAGGGTCTGTCCGCTGTCGAGGTACGTGTCGCGGACCGGCTCCAGCCAGGCCCGGTGCGAGCTGCTGACACCGCGGACGACCGGGCCGAGCTTGCGGCCGGGGCGGACCGGTGCCGCTCTGGGGGCGGGTACCGGTCCGAAGGCTGATGCCCGCTCGGAGGGTTTCGTCACAGGGCACCGTCCTTGGTGTCGGGCACCGGGGCCGCGCGGTGTCCCGAGGCCGGTGCGGCCGGCGTGCGGAACGCGCGGGCGACCTGCTGGACCGTCAGTCCCAGGACGGGGGCCAGCGAGGCGAGCACCGCCGTATGGCCCGTCACCGCCATCACCGTGCTCCAGCCGAACACCACCACCGTGACCAGCATCGCCGTGATCACTGTCCTCCTGGTGTCCATCACACTCCTTTCGGTCATGCCGCAGCCATCCGGAAGACCACGTCGGAAAAGGGGATGCTTCAACGAGCGGGTGCCACGCCGCTGTTGAAGGTGAGGACAGGATGGACCGACACCACACGGCTACGCCACGTGATCAAGGAATCACGGAACATTAGGCTTCATGGAGCGTCAGCCGATACGCGGGGACGACCGCTCCGGCGCACCTGTACGACAGGCCGTCAGCGCGAGGGGTGAAGTTCCCGGTTTTCCTTGCAATCCCCCCGGCAACCCCCGCCAATGGAAGCAGGACACCTTGGTGTCGGCCTTCCATCCGGAAGAGCCCGCTCCCGTGCCAGAACAACCGGGGAGCGGGCAGAGCCGTTCCCGCCCGGCCCCCTTAGAGGCCGGGCGGGAACGCGCGTCCCTCAGAGCAGGACGCAACGACCGTAACGCAGGACACTGACACACCCCCGTCCCCTTCCGCACCGAGTCAACCGGCGGCCGGCAACGGCGATGAACTGCCGGAACCCGAGACGGGTGTGACTCATGTGAACAGGGACAGGCAACATCTCTCCGCCTTCCCTCGTCCGGGTGGGACCGCGCGTTTCCCCGAACCGCCCCAGCAGGCAGGGGCGTCGGTGACGGCATGCACCCGATCCACGAGCAGCATTTGAGTGAGTCCGGCCTGGTGGTCCTGGACATCACCGCACCCGACGAGACCACCCTGAACACCGTGATGACCGCCCTGCAGGAACGGTGGGCAACGTCCGGTGTCTCCACCGGGCACCGGACTCCCGGACAGCCCGGCATCAGGGCACGCGTCCACGCCGACACCCGTCGACCCGGCACCCACCCGTCAGCAACCACGGGAAAGCCACCGCGGTGAGTACCGGAGAACTCACCTCGACAGATGTTCGTCGCGGCGCACGTGCGGCAGCGCCCCGACCAGCGGCTGCTCCGCTGAGGGTCGCGGAGAGACCGCCGGGCGGCAAGCTCACAGAAGCCCGCCCGAGGAACGACTCGGCGGTTGCACGACCCTGACTTCAGAGGGCAGCTCCTGGATGCTTTGACCCTCACATGGAGCTTGGCCCCGCGGAACGTGCGACGGACCCGCGGGGCACACGGGCACCGTCCTGTCAGGGGCACCCACACCGACCGTACGGACGACGGGCCCTGAACGGCCGCTGGGCTCACCCGGCCGGGCACTCCCCCGACTCAGGACTGACCACCCCGCGCAGCACGGCGTCGCCGCTCCAGCTCAGGCGATGTCGTCGGAGGCGAAATCGGGGCGCATGCGGTGCCAGGAGGGGTGGCGCAGGCGTCCGGCGCGGGTGCGGGTCGTGTAGCGGATTTCAGCAACAAGGCGCGGGAGCACCCATCGGGCTCCGGTGACCGGTGGGGTGTCGGTGAACGGGCAGGTGTCGGTGGCGGCCGCGGTGAGGAGTTGGGCCAGGGTGGTGCGTTCGATGTCATTCCATCCGGTGCCGACGCTGCCGACGTAGCGCAGGGTTCCGTTCGGGTCGCGTTGGCCCATCAGGAGGGCTCCGGGGAGTCCGGTGAGGTGGCCGCGGGCGGGGACCCAGCCGCCGACGATGACATCGACGGTGCGGACGTTTCTGAATTTGATCCAGGCGCGGGAGCGCACCCCTGGCTCGTAGCGGGGGGGCAGCCGCTTCGCGATCAGCCCCTTCAGTCCCGCTTCCCGGGTCATGTCCAGGGCCTGGGTGCCGTGTCCGGTGATGGCCGCGGGTGACGACCAGGCCGGTCCCGTCAGGCCGAGGGCTTCGAGCGCTTCGCGGCGTTCGGTGTACGGGGCCCCGGGTGAGGCCGGTGCCGTCGAGAAACTGACGTCGAACAGCATCAGGTGGGCGGGGACGGTGCGGGCCATACGGGCGGCCTTCGCGGGTGCCCCGGCCAGTCCCATCCGCGCCTGCAGCCGCTCGAGGTCACTGCGGCCCGCCTCGTCCAAGGCGACGATCTCCCCGTCCAGAACCCGCCGGCCTCCCGCCCAGCACCCGGCCGAGCGCGGCGAGGTCGGGGTAGGCGACGGTAATGTCGGCACCGGACCGAGCCCGCAACAGCACCGTCCCGTCCCCCGGCAGGTAAACGATCGCCCGCTGACCGTCCTTCTCCAGACTTCGATGTGTCTCATGAGACATCGTCGGGATGGTCGGCTAGTCGGTGTTGCTCTCGAATCGACCACGTCCGCGGCGACGGTGCCCTGCGACCGCAGCGAGGCAACTACCGCTGTCAGACCCAGGTGGCAGCATCACCGATGTGAACGCCCTGAGGCGTCCTCAACTCACCTCCGTAGCGAACGAAGAGGAGCATTCCCCTTGCGACTGCATCGCGTAACGCCCGGCATCGTCGCGGGCATCCTTGCCCCGGCCCTCCTGCTCGCCACCCCGTCCTTCGCCGCCACGGCGGCACCGGCCGCGGTGACGGTGCCCGCGGTGTCCTCGTCCGCGGACGAGCCGGACGCCGACGACCTGAGGGTGGCCATAGTCCGGATCCTCGCCGACCCGGACAGCGGCCGGCGTGTGACACGAGAAGCCAACGCCCTCCTGGACGCCAACGACCCCGAGGCGATGCGCGCCTGGCTGGAGACCGGCTACCGCATCGCCCAGGCCGAGGACGACCGCGTCGCCATCACGCGCCTGCTCGCCGACCCCGACAGCGGCCGGCGCGTCATCGCCGAGGTCAACGCCCTCCTGGACGCCAACGACTCCGACGCGATGCGCGCCTGGCTGGAGACCGGCTACCGCATCGCCCAGGCCGAGGACGACCGCGTCGCCATCACGCGCCTGCTCGCCGACCCCGACAGCGGCCGGCGCGTCATCGCCGAGGTCAACGCCCTCCTGGACGCCAACGACTCCGACGCGATGCGCGCCTGGCTGGAGACCGGCTACCGCATCGCCCAGGCCGAGGACGACCGCGTCGCCATCACGCGCCTGCTCGCCGACCCCGACAGCGGCCGGCGCGTCATCGCCGAGGTCAACGCCCTCCTGGACGCCAACGACTCCGACGCGATGCGCGCCTGGCTGGAGACCGGCTACCGCATCGCCCAGGCCGAGGACGACCGCGTCGCCATCGCCCGCATCCTCGCCGACCCGTCCATCAGCCCCGCCTTGCGCGCGGCAGCCAACGCCGCCCTCGACGACAACACACCCGAAGCGCTGCGCTACTTCCTGGAAGTCGGCAGGTACCAGATCGCCTGACCGGCACAGCGCCGCACCACAGCACGTCGCCCGGGTGGCACCTCCTGCCGCACGCCCGGTCGCCGGAACGCCGAGAATCCGGGCGGGGCCGCCTGCACCTCTGTGTGCCGGCGGCCCCGCCCGGCAGGCCCTGTCCCGGCTTGGCGCCCTCGCAGAGTTCTGTGGACTCGCCGCCCGGTGCGGCTCCGATCGAACCTGGGGGGCGGAATCGGTCATATGGGGCGGGGTTCTTCCGTCATCGTGCTGGCTGCAACCGCTGACCTCAGCACCTTGTCTTTATCGTCATGACGCCCAGGCGAAGGCCACGATCACTGAATGAACGGGAACTGCGGTTGTGGAGGGTCGGCCGGGCTCTCACCCTCACGTTCGTCGCCGCGGTCCTGGTCGCGAGCGGCGTCTTCTACGGCTTGGCAGTCCTGCTGGACGTCCAGCAGATCGACAGCACCACGAAGCTCGACGCGAAGACGCTCTTCGACTTGGTGAAGCTCTCCTTCGGTGTGGTCGCCGGAGCCGGTGCGCTCGTTGCCCTGGTCGTCGCCTACCGCCGCCAGCGCGTCGACGAAGCCGGCGCCCACCGCGAAGCCACCCGACTCCACACCGAGCGCTTCTCCCAGGCCGTCGACAAACTCGGCTCCGACTCCCCAGCCGTTCGGCTCGGTGGTGTCCACGCACTCGCAGGCCTGGCCGACGACGCCCCCGACAACAACCTGCGCCAGACATGCATCGACGTCCTGTGCGCCTACCTCCGGCTCCCCTATAGCCCCGACCCCGGCGAGGGCCCCGCCCACCTGGAGGAGCACCACCACTACCTCGCCCTCCGCGAGGTCCGACACACCATCCTGCGCCTCATCAGCGATCACTATCGACGCCCCCACGGAACCCGCCGATCCTGGCAAGGCTGCGATCTCGACCTCACCAGCGTCACCATCGACGGCCCCATGAACTTCAGCGGCGCGAAGTTCTCTGGCGGCGACGTGGACTTCGGCGGCGCGGTGTTCTCCGGCGGCCGCGTGGACTTCCGCGGCGCGACGTTCTCCGGCGGCCGCGTGGACTTCGGCGACGCGACGTTCTCCGGCGGCAGCGTGGACTTCATCCACGCGACGTTCTCCGGCGGCAGCGTTTACTTCGGCGGCGCGACGTTCTCCGGCGGCCGCGTGAACTTCGGCGGCGCGACGTTCTCCGGCGGCAGCGTGAACTTCGGCGACGCGACGTTCTCCGGCGGCAGCGTGAACTTCGGCGACGCGACGTTCTCCGGCGGCCGCGTGTACTTCCGCGGCGCGGTGTTCTCCGGCGGCGGCGTGGACTTCCGCGGCGCGGACTTCCGCGACGCGGAGTTCTCCGACGGCACCGTGGACTTCCGCGACGCGGAGTTCTCCGACGGCACCGTGGGCTTCCGCGACGCGGAGTTCTCCGACGGCACCGTGGGCTTCCGCGGCGCGACGTTCTCCGGCGGCACCGTGAACTTCAGCGACGCGACATTCTCCGGCGGCCGCGTGACCTTCAGCGACGCGACATTCTCCGGCGGCAGCGTGAACTTCAGCGACGCGACATTCTCCGGCGGCCGCGTGACCTTCAGCGACGCGACATTCTCCGGCGGCAGCGTGAACTTCAGCGACGCGGTGTTCTCCGGCAGCACCGTGGACTTCCGCAACACGGCCAGTCCGGCTCCTCAGGGGCTTCTTGCTGCCGTCGGCACACCTACTCCTGCGGAGGTCACCCTGCCTTCCGCTTGGCTACTGCCAGCCCCATAGGACCCCCGGGGGCTTAATCGGTCGTCTACGCCCACTCTGGCCGGTTCGATGAGCCGAGCACACGTACACGGCCGGTAGCCGCGCAGTCCAATCAGGTTCCCTGCGTTCGCGCCTCCCCCTTTCGCACCTCCTTCGCACCGTACGAGACACAGGCGAGTGTCTGGAGAACCCTCCTGCTTCACCTCATAGGCGTACCGGCCGTCCGAAGCCGGTGGTGGCAGACAGCCCGGGGTGGCGAGCATGGGATCGATCCGGGGCAGAACGCTCATGACATCAGGGGCGGATCAGGAGGCGCTGCGCTTCTTCGCCGTCGTCTTCCTGGCGGCAGTGCCGACCTTCTTCCCCGCGGCCGTCTTCTTCCGGGTGGAGGTCTTCTTGCTGGTTGAGGCCTTCGCTGTGGTCTTCTTGCGGGGCCGCATCTCGTGCATCGTGGCGTGCTCGTCGCTGTCCTCGCCACGGCCCTCCTTCGCCGCCTTCACGCTCGCGTTCAGCGCGGCCATCAGATCCACGACCGTCCCCGACTCCCCCGCCCCGGCCTCGGCCGGCACGGGGAGCTCCTCGCCCTCGGACTTCGCCGCGATGAGTTCCTCCAGGGCATCGCGGTACTCGTCCCTGAACCCCGAGATGTCGTCGACGGTCATGGTGTCGGCGAGCTGGACCGCCTGCTCGATCTCGCCCTCATCCAGCTCCACGGGCGTCGGAGTGAGGGACTCGGGGCTGCGGATCTCGTCGGGCCACCGCATCGCGTGCAGCATGATCGCACCCGACTGCACACGCAGCAGACCCAGACGCTCCCGGTTGTGCCAGGCGAATTTCGCGACCGCGACCCGGTCCGAGCGCTCCAGCGCTCTGCGGAGCAGCGCGTACGGTTTCGCGGCGACCTGCCCGTCGATCGCGAGGTAGTAGGAGTCACTGATCCGGATCGGGTCGATGCTGTCGGCGTCGACGAACGCGACGATCTCGATCGCCTTCGCCGTCGGCAGCGGCATCTGGTCCAGCTCCTCGTCGGTCACCGGGACCGTCTGGTCCGTGGCGATCGGGTAGCCCTTGCCGATCTCTTCCTGCGGCACGACCTCACCGTCGATGTCGCAGATCTTCCGGGTCCGGACGCGCCCCATGTCCACCAGGTGCACCTGGTGGAAGTGGATCGCACGGTCCTCGGTCGCACTGACGACTTTGATCGGAATCGTAACCAGGCCAAAGCTGATGGCACCGGTCCACAAGGGTCGCGGCATTGCTTCCTCCAGGCCCCCCTGACGGGTCGGGTCGGGAAGCGGGCCGGAAGCGCCGGAAGGGAGAGCCGGCCCCAGGGGCCGGGCGCGCCGGGCCGCTGCCCGTACTACTGATCCTCACGCCGCTCCCGGTCCCCCGCACCCGCACAGTCCGGGTGCCGACGCGCCTGTCACCCGACGCGGGCTACAGCATCCCGAGTGCGGTGTCGGGTCGGCAGTGGGTACACGCCCGGACCCCGTCCGCGAGCGCCCCCAGTGCCTGCTCCCTGCTGATCACCTTCAGCCGCTTCCCCGCCGCGTAGCAGCCGCCGACGTGGATCTCCATCGCGGGTGCACCGACACCGATGCCGTGCTCCATCACCCAGTCGGGTGTGGGCGGGCGGACCCGCTCGCCCTGGAGTCGTTCCTTCTCGCGCTGCTCGGCGGCCGCGATGGCCTCATCGATCCGGGCGACCCACATGGCGTGCCAGGCCCGCAGCGTGTACAGCCGCGGCAGGTCGGCCGGAAGATCGGGCACGCCGCCGTCGGACATACGGCTACGCCGCCTTCTCCTCGACCGGCTCGTGGGCGTGCCGCAGCGCCGTCCTGGCCTTCACAAGGTCCGGCCCGCTCAGCGTCTCCCAGAACGGGTGCGTCATCACGGTGGTGCTCAGCTCCAGCAGACGGCGCCGGTACACGGCCAGCCGCTCCGCCTGTCGGGTAGCCGAGGCACATCTCTGCGCCTCGGCCCCCTCAGAACCGGACTTGCGAGTTTCCCCGCATCCGGCTCAAGCAGACCGCAAGGGCCGCGCCGCTACAATCCTGCCGCCAACCCGTTGATCGTTGGCGTGGTGTTGCCGGTGGCAATCGGAGTGCACAAGCCGGAGATTTGATCGTTCATCAGAACCACCGAGACTTCGGTAGACAAGATGATGTTTATGCACCATCTTCCTGGAGGCGGCGAACCAGTCGATCCACTCTCGTGGGTTGTCTGGTTGGTACTCCGCTCCGGCAATCAGATCCTGTCGGCACATTGGACAGATTCCCTTTTGCAGATAGGCAAGCGAAAGAGATTTCTTATCAAAGGCCTTCGGGATCGCCTTGCGTCTCCTCTTATCCCAGTACTGCGTCAGTGACGGGTCGTCTGGTGAGGCCAAGCCTTTGACCATGTCGTGACGGACGATCTTTGACCAAGCGAATTTCCGCAGGTAATAGGCGCCCTGTTGTGCACCAAAAACCCATCGGTCATTCCTGGCCGGGTTGAATCGGCCGAAATACCTGTCGACTACCCAGGTTTTCGACTTTGTCGGATGCGTGTAGCGTCCCCACTTATAGGTGAGTCGCCACACGTACGTGTCGAGCGCACTAAATACTTTGCTTGACACGGCAACTCGATAGTACGTGGCCCAGCCCCGAATGATGGGGGTGAGTTTCGCTATAAGCGCTTCGGCGTTTGCACCTCGCAGGTGTTTCACCTCGTCGCGTAGCCGCTCCTTGATTCTCTTAGTTGCCGCTCGACTTGGTTTCGTTAGCAGCTGACCACCATAACGGCGTACATTGAACCCGAGGAAGTCAAACCCTTGATCCAGGTGCACCGTTTTGGTTTTCTCCGCATTGAAGGATAGCCCTCTCGGGGCTAGCCACTCCCCAAGCCTCTCCTGGACCGACTCCGCCTCTTCTTTTGTGTAGCAAAAGACCACAAAATCATCAGCGTAGCGGATTAGGATAGGGGTTCCCGGTACGGCGGACATTTCCCGCCCCGCTCCTTTCTTTCTGTACCGGCACCCGACGGCTTTCTCCATACCGTGAAGAGCGATGTTAAGTAGCAGAGGGCTAATTACTCCACCCTGTGGTGCCCCTTCCTCGGTCGGCGTGAATCTTCCGCTCTCCATCACTCCAGCCTTGAGCCATCCGCGAACCGCTTCCCTGGCTGGGAAGCTGCCGATTGACTGCATCAAGTGGTGATGGTCGATACGGTCGAATGCGCCGGCAAGGTCGGCATCCAAGACCCAGACTCGCTTCCCTCTGGAGCTACCAGCGTTGAAGATGGCCTCTAACGCGTCGTGACAGCCTCGGCCGGGACGGAAACCATAGTTTCTCGCCTCGAACTTTGACTCCCACTCAGGCTCAAGCGCGTTCTTGACGCGCGCCTGTAACACGCGGTCCCGGATGACTGGAATGCCCAGTGGGCGTTGTTTTCCATTGCTCTTCGGGATATACACTCGCTTCACTGGCACGGCTTTGGATAGTCTCGCCTCTGCATGGATTTCAGTAGCGAGCCCATACCTCTGCTGTGGTGTCAGCGATCTGACGCCGTCAATGCCAGCAGTCTTGCGTCCGGCACTCAGCTGCGAGACTCTTTTCACGCTGACTAGCGTGCTTGAGTAGCTGCGCAACATGAGTTTTTGCAGATTGTGTACCTGTTTCAGATTTCCTTGCTGCGCGGCCTTGAAAATTCTCTGCCTCAGTCGCCGTACGTTCCCCTCAGCCTTCGCCCAGTCAACACTGTGCCAGGATTGGAGTACGCCCTCCGGTCCGTTCTCTGAAGTTTCGCTATTTTTCAGCGATGCTCCATCGTCTAACTTTCCCTTTGGTGCTGGTTTCATTGCTTCGTTTTTCAAAGGTCCACCAGGCTCACGTCAGCTCCTTTTCAGGCCGAGCACATGTCCCGTATCTAGCGAGTTATAGCGCAGTTGCGCCTTTCCTCCGGGCTTTCGCCCTGCCAGCATTTGCTTCTTGAGCCTTCCTGTTCCCGCTGGAGAGTTCTGCCCTTCTTGCGTTGGGCTTACCGGTGGCCGGACTCCAACGGGGTTTCCACGTTCCGCACCTAGAAGATGCGAGTGGTGCGGGTGCCTCCTATAGCCCGGGGAAGAGGATGGTGCCATAAGGCGTGGACGAACTACCAGCGCCTCCATCCGACACTTTCTCGTGTCCCTTCCCATGCCGTCTGCTTGCATACCATCGACGGGTTACACTGACGAGCCATCAACAGAGGTTCACTTGCGTTCACCCTGCCACTCTTCCCCCAATACCTAGGCCCCTTCGATGGTCGACGGAGCCTTTTGGTTTCTCTGCACTCAGCTTCGCACCCCGTCATTACTGTCGACGCACGTGAGTGTGGGGGACCGGCCATTGGCACGGGCCGGAGATATGCATTAGTTGTTTATCTGTGCACTATTGCGTATCCACTTCTTTCGGAGCGACTTCGTGTCGCACGCTCGTCGGTGTAGCCGGGGCTGTCCGCCTTGGCGGGCCGGTAGCTGCTGTGGACCTGCTTCTCCGCCTCCCAGCCGGGCATCGGCTCCGCCGACCACGGCAGCGTGCGTGCGTAGGCCTCACACTCGGCGCGGGTCTGGTGGAGAGCGAGCTGGGCGTCGCGGAGGTCCTGGGGAAAGTCGTACTGAGACACACACTAATAATACGTGCGTTCGAATAGAGCGTTCAGCCACCGCGCCGAAACCGGGCCGCCGCATCACCCGACCGCCCTGCAACGAAGACGAAGCCGGGCACGACGCCCCGCTCAGGGCGTGTCGCCGGACCAGTCCCAGCGGATCCGCTCGCCAGGCCGCGGCTCATACAGAGCGCGGCCGTCGGCGCCGAACTGCCCGAGATCGGTCATCAGCGCGACGCCGGTCTGGATCTCGTCCGCTGTCCAGCCGGTGATGTCGAGCAGCAGCCCATCGAGCGGGCCGCCGACCAGTTCGGCGTAGTCGCGGTGCGGCAGCGGCCCCGGGTGGTCGTGGTCGGCGCCGTAGACCCGGCCGCGCAGCAACTCCTCATCCCTGTCCATGCGCACCAGCCTCCCAGCCACCACTGACAGCCGGGGCCTGGTACTTATGCCCGTTGTCCCGCCGCCGCCGAGGGCGAGGCTTGCCCAGGGTGACCTTGGGGCCGAGCATCGTCGGTGCGCGCCACGGCATCGGACGCGCGCCATCGGGTGCACTCAGTGGCCGGCCTCCCGGCCGCGGTGCGGTCCGGGCTCCGGCGGGCGGTGCGCCTGCTGGTCGTCCGGGCGCACCGGGCGCACCGCGTCGGCGTCGTCCTGTTCGTTGTAGCGGGTCGCGCGGGTGCGGGAGTCGTCGGCCGCCTTGGTGAACGCATCCTTGAGGTGGCGCAGCCGTTCGGCAGTGAGGCCGAGAGCTTCCATGTCAGTGCGGGACTCCCGTAGGGCCCGCAGCGCCGTCATGTCGATCGCCTCCCGGCGTCCGGTGCCCGGCTCCTGGTCGTCGTTCTCGGGATCGGCAGTCGCGGGCGCGAGCAGCTGCTCGGGCATCGCCGCCTGCTGGTGCCGGACGATGTCGTACGCCCGGCCCCGCACAGCGGCGGCGGTGATGGTGATGCGCAGCTCCTCCCGCACCACCGCACCAGCAAGGACGGCCCGGTCGTAGCGCAACGGGATGCGGGGGATCTCCCACTCCCCCGCGTCCTGCCCCAAGTGCTGGGGTGCGGCCGGCTCGCCGGGATCGGCCGGGGGTCGCCGGTCCAGGTCGGGCCCGGGAGTGGGTGGGCGGCGGCGGGCGGGGAGGTCGGACAGGGACCACCGGGCGGTGTAGAGGCGGTAGCCGGCCTCCAGGCCCCGTACGGTCTTCGGCTCGCTGATGTCCAGGCAGTGGGTGGAGATGGCGGCGGCCACGACCTGGTCGTCGAGGCCGGGGTCGCGGCGGCGGCCGCGCAGGACGAGGGCGAGGTGGCGTCGGGCTTCGGCGAGCAGGTGGCGGCGGTGGAAGCGGCCGCCGTCGTTCATCACGAACACCGTCGCGGCGACGTCGACGGCCGCCAGCGCTATGTCGACCACGGCGGCGACCCGGGACCGGATCGCCACAGCCGCGGCACGGGCGTACTCGAGAAGGGAGTTGATGACGTCGACGGCCACGTTGGAGGTGCGGATCGCGCTTTCCTTCCACTCCTTGCACAGCTGCGCGAGGGGCCGGGCCTTCGGTTTCGGCGGGCGCGTCATCTTCGCGGCGATCCCGTTCAGCTTGGCGCGGGTCCGCTCGGAGACCACGGGCAGGAACTTCGGCTCGCCGTCGTCGTCGACGGCGGTGACGTACTCGTGCTCCAGCTCTGCCAGGCATGCGGCGATCTGGTCGCTGCGCCGGGCGGTCCAGCGGATCAGCTCGTGCGGCACCCCGGCAATCTCCATGACCGGCCGGCGCCCCGGGGTGACGGTGCGCGGCTCGGTGGCCAGTCCCAGCTCTTCGCAGACCTCTGCGGCCACGAGCTCGTTGTAGAGCGCGGAGGCGGCGACGGTGTTCTCGTGCAGGGCCAGAGTGTGGATCGAACCCCACTTCCCGTCCAGGCGCTGCCCCTTCACGGACAGCAGCAGATGGTCATGGAGCAACGGCATACCCGATCTCGCCTCGTAGTGGCGGAAGCGGGCGGCGACCAGACCGCCGGGCGGCCGCACCCGGTAGATGCCGTCCTTGCCGTACCGGATCACCGCGACCTCGTCCTCGATCCACTCCAGCACCCGTACGATCGCGCGCTCGTGCGCGGCCTCGATCACCCGCCGGGTCTCCTCATCCCCCAGCGCCCACAACAGGTAGATCGTCGGCTGCGGCCGAAAGGCGAAGTCGACACCGGTGACCATCACCCGGCGTCCCAGGGCGCCGGCCTTGAACGCCTTCTTCGGGGATTCGCCCTTGGCGAGCCGGTCGGCCTCGATCCGGTCCGCGTCGGGATGGCGGCCCCGCTCGCCGAACAAGTTCCTCAGCTGCGCCTCGGTCACCTCCTCCCCCGGCGTCAGCCCTAGCGCGGCCAGGCCGCGGCCCATCCAACGCCCGACCGGGACACCGGCCTGCTCCTGGGCGGCGCGCAGCGGCGTGCGGGCCGGGCGGCGGCCGTCGCCGACGACTGTCTGGCGCAGGTAATAGCGATACATCTGACTGGCCCGGATGACCCTGATATCCACTGTCATGGAGACCACGTCACACGGCTCTGGCCTGCAAGGAAAGGCAGATCGGCGGGACGGCCCGCCAGGCGGGAGCAGCGGCCGAACTTTCTTCACCGGCGCCCGTCAGGCGGGAAGCAGCCCCGGGCCGGACAGCGAATGTCATCGCTCTCCGGCAGTCCCTACGTGCTCTCCGGCAGTCCCTACGTGCTCTCCGGCAGTCCCTACGTGCTCTCCGGCAGTCCCCACGTGCTCCGCCGTATCGCAGCGCGTCGACGGGTTCAACGGAAGACTGATGACTGAACTTCAGGAAGGCGTGCCATCAAGCTGCGGCCAGCGGCGAACTGCGTGGTGGTCCGTGCGCCGAGGACACCGGGCAGGGCGGGCCCGCTCGCAGCGGGGCTTCAACTGGACAGGGCAGAGGACGCACCGCCGAAACTCATTGTCGAATAGATGCAAGGCGTTGAGGTCGGCGGTGACGACGCACTCACCTGGGCGCCAGACGGCCAGGAGTTGGTCGCGGGCCCTGTCACGACGGCGCTCGGGCCCACAGCATCCTGGACCGGCCCAAGGCCGAAGGCCACCTTGCAGACTCGGGGCACCCGGGCTGCAAGGGCCACTCTCGTCACTCTGCCGGTTTACCGCGGTAAACCGGCACCTGAGTCAACGGGCTGCACGAGTGGTCGAATCATGAGCGTCCGGGTCAAACCCACCCACGTCTATCTGCAATGATGCCCACTGCCCGAAGTACCGGAACCTACGGGAAGCAAACGGAGCATCACATGCCAGCAAGCGTCTACGTCGTATCCATTGACCCCCAGGCATCCACTGTCTGGTGGGCGAACAGGATCACGGATCTGCCGTTCGACTTCTCCCAGGAGCACGACACTCCGGAGAACTTGGCGATCCTCAAGAACACGGGAGCGAAGGTCCATGTCATCGCCAACCAGAAGGGTGGCGTCGGTAAGACCACGACCACTCTGAACCTCGGAGCTGTCGTCGCTGATGTCCTCAGGGCCAGCAAGAGCGGCCTTCAGCACGTCTTCATCGACACTCCAGGCAGCCTTCAGGACGAGAACCTCCTGCTTGAGGCACTGAAGTACGCCCACGACGTAATAGTGCCCATGCCTCCTGAAGGCCTCGCCTTCGACCCCACCGCGCGGACCATCCAGAACGTAATCGTGCCCAGCGGGCTCCCTTTCAAGGTTGTGATCAACAATTGGGACCCGAGGGACGGGGTGGCCGACCTTGAAGACACCAAGGCATACATTGACGCCGAAGAGTGGCCCCGCACGGAGACAGTGATCCGTCGCTACAAGGTCCACACGCGAGCATCCGTCGAAGGCCGCGTGGTCACCCAGTACCCCAAGAATCGCGTGGCCATGGAAGCACGCGAGGACTTCTTCCGTCTGGCTCTGGAGCTCGGCTATGGCGGTGGGGCGTGATGGCTGCAGGACGACGCACGAGCCTCGCCTCGCTCGCTGGCCAGAAGGTCGACGAAGTACCCGGCAAGAGTGACCCGCTCCTCCTTACCCTCCCCTTGGAGAAGCTCGTACCGACGCGCTTCAACCCGCGTCGGAACTTCGGCACGGACAAGGAGCTCAAGGAGTTCGGGCTGAAGCTGAAGAAGCGCCAGCTCCAGCCCGCCGTGGTCGTTTCCCGCGCCGGGTACCTCAAGCTCTGGCCAGTGGAGGAAGAGCACGTCGGTGCCGCACCGTATGTGATCGCCAATGGCGAGCGTCGATACCGCGGTTCGCGCCTGGCCGGGCTGTCGACGCTCAACGTCGTACACAACGAAGACGTAGCCAAGACCCGGGCCGACTTCCTGGACGCAGTCCTCTCGGAGAACAACGACCGCGAGGATCTCGACCCGATCGAGCGAGCCATCGGCATCGAGATCATGGTGGCAGAGCTCGGGGGAGCCGACAGGGTCGCCGATCACTACGCCAAGACGAAGGGCTGGGTCAGCCAGCAGCGCAAGCTGCTCAAGCTGACGCCAGAGCTACAGATTCTGGTGAGCAGTGGCGAGATGCCTGTACGCGTCGCAAGAGACATCGCCGGGCTGCCGGCTGCGGAACAGGCACAAGCATGGTCCGACGAAGAGAATCGCCGCTTGGCAGCGCAGAGCATGCCCCGTGCACCAAGAGGGCGTCGGGCATCTCAACCGGTCAGCTCGAAGCCTGTTCCATCGACTCCAGTCACAGCGCCAGAGCTCGTTGAGCCCAAGAAGCGGTTTACCGCGGTAAACCAACACCCTGATGCTGACACTGAGGAATCGCACGATCGCACCCCAAGGCTCGCCGCTGGGCAAGATCGGTCTGTGCCTGAGCCTCGGTCGACGTTCTCGGATGATGGCCCGAGCGGGCCGCTCCTGCCGACGCTGGAGCCTGCCGCGCTGGCTGAGTTGGTCATTGATCAGCTGGCTCCGGCTGACCGGAAGAAGCTGACGACTCTACTGATCACATACAACAGCTCCCAGATCGCCAGGAGTCCGGAGAACCAAGCCCCGAAGGCCGAGAGCGGCTCCACTGCGCGAGAAACGACGGTCTGACTTCCGCACAACGCAAAAAGCGGCCCTCCGCCCAGGTGTACCTGGGCTTCAGTTCTAGCGGCAACGCCGTTCAGTTAGGCGCGGTGGCTGTTCGTCAAGGTTGGTGAACGAGGCAGCGGAGCTGCTGTAGAAGAGGTCTGTCCTCCAAGACATCCTCACCACAGGAGCTCCGCTGTTGGAACAGGCTGCCATAACCAGGACGGCGCGGGTAGCGGCCGGGGTGTTCGCGCCGGGGCATATCGGTGAGCTGACCCGGATCGTCCCGTTCGAGATGGTCGACGAGGTGCTGGCGGAGACCCGTGCGGTGCAGCGCAGGGTCCGGCTGGTGCCGGCGCGGGTCACGGTGTACCTCCTACTGGCCGCGGCCCTCTTCAGCGGGCTGGGCTACCAGCAGGTCTTCGACCGATTGTGTGCCGGGCTTTCGGGCCTGCCGCTGCTCCGGCCCAGCGGCAGCGCTCTTCGCCAGGCCCGCCAGCGGCTGGGGCCGGCACCGATGAAAGCGCTGTTCCATCTGGTGAGCGGCCCTGCGGCCACGACCGCTGCCGCCGGGCGCTGGCGGGGCCTGAGAATCGTCGCGGTCGACGGCACCCTGCTGCCGGTCCCGGACTGCCCGTCCAACCTCACGGTTTTCACCCGGCAGCGGCTCGGCAACGGGACCTCGGGCTACCCGCAACTGCGCCTGACCGCGCTGGTGGCCTGCGGAACCAGGTCGGTGATCGGGGCCGTGTTCGGTCCGGCCACGACCGGTGAGCTGGAGTACGCCCGCCGCCTGACGGTGGACCTTCGGGCCGGGATGCTGCTGCTGGGCGACCGGAACTTCTCCGCCGCCGCGCTGCTGAACCAGCTCGCCGCCACCGGCGCCGATCTACTGGTCCGCTGCAAGGCCAACCGGAAACTGCCAACAGTGGCCCGCTGCCGCGACGGCTCAGTACTGACCCGCATCGGAGCGCTGACCGTGCGGGTCATCGACGCCGAGATCACCATCCGCACCGCCCAGGGCACCCGCACCGGCCACTACCGGCTGCTGACCACCCTCACCGACCCTGCCACCCACCCGGCCGGTGAACTCGTCCGGCTCTACCACGAGCGCTGGGAGATCGAGACCGCCTACGCGGAACTGAAGTCCACGATCCTGGGCGGACGCGTCCTGCGGGCCCGCACCCCGGACGGCATCGAGCAGGAAGTCTGGGCCCTGCTGACCGCCTACCAGGCACTACGCACTGCGATGACCGACGCCACCGACAGCATCCCGGGCACCGACCCGGACCGGGCCGGCTTCACGACCGCGCTCGTCGCCGCCCGAGACCAGCTCGTCCTGGCCGCCGGCGTCATCACCGGCACCGACATCGACCTCGTCGGCACGATCGGCCGCCACATTCTGGCCCACCTCTTGCCCACCCGGCGGGTCCGCACCAAAGACCGCATCGTCAAACGCGCGATCTCCAAATACAACGCACGCGGACCCGCCATCGACCGCACCACCTACAAAGCCACCATCAGCATCACCATGCCCACGAGCCGCCCTTGACACCCCCAGCCCCGCCCTAACTGAACGGCGTTGGTTCTAGCGGTCGTTGCAACACTGCTCGCCTCAGGTGGTGAGTAGATCACGTAGACGCTCGGCTGGTGTATCCCAGCCGAGCGTCTTGCGTGGGCGGCCGTTGAGCTCCTGGGCGACGTGTTCGAGGTCCTCGGGACTGTGCAGGCTCAGGTCGGTGCCCTTGGGGACGTACTGGCGCAACAAGCCGTTGGTGTTCTCGTTCGAGCTGCGCTGCCAGGGCGAGGCGGGATCGCAGAAGTAGACCGGCATCCCGGTGGCCATGGTGAACTGCTTGTGCCGCGCCATCTCGGTCCCCTGGTCCCAGGTGAGAGAGCCCCGCAGGTGCGGGGGCAGGGTCTGGACGGTGCGGACCAGGCCGTCGCGGACGGCTGCGGCGTCGTGGGAGCTGGCGGGCAGGTGGACCAGCATGGTGTAGCGGGTGGTCCGCTCGACCAGGGTTGCGATGGCGGACCGGCCGTGCGCGCCGACGGCCTGGCGGCGGTCGTGGTCGTCCTTGATCCGGGCGGCCCCCTGGCCGTACGGATCGGCGGCGAGGCGCTGGACACCGATGTCGAACTGCGCCCGCTGCGCCGGTGTCATGTCCCGCCCGGGTGCAGCGCGGCGGCGGAGGAGGTTACTACCCCTCGAAGGGGCGATGAGGACCGGCAGGACCGGCCGCAGTAGATGCGCGGCTTCGTGCGTTGCTACCCCTCGAAGGGGCGATGAGGACTAGTGACCGGCCCTTCCAGGACGTACTGGGTGCCGTGTTGCTACCCGTCGAAGGGCCGATGAGGACCCGACCTCGCCCGGCAGTGGGCCGAAGAGTGGGCCGCGTTGCTACCCCTCGAAGGGGCGATGAGGACCTGGATGCGGTGGACCGGGAAGGTCTGGGCTACCACGTTGCTACCCCTCGAAGGGGCGATGAGGACCGGGTCGCTCTACAAGCTCACCACCAACGCGAAGAAGTTGCTACCCCTCGAAGGGGCGATGAGGACCTGCGCCGGACCCGCATGGGTCCCCACACACACCGCGTTGCTACCCCTCGAAGGGCGATGAGGACACCTCCGCAAGTGCGAGCCCGCCCCGAAATGGTTCGAGTTGCTACCCCTCGAAGGGGCGATGAGGACCGCTGCCGGACAGCGCGGATGCCTACTGGGGTGTGCTGTTGCTACCCCTCGAAGGGGCGATGAGGACCCGGCGCTCACGGGCACCGGGGCGGCCTTGCGCACATGTTGCTACCCCTCGAAGGGGCGATGAGGACCCGTCACCGCGTGTACCGATGCCGTGGCGATCGATATGTTGCTACCCCTCGAAGGGGCGATGAGGACCGGCTCCGATCGTGATCAGGTCCGGCTTCTCCGCCTGTTGCTACCCCTCGAAGGGGCGATGAGGACATACCTCTACCAGTGCAGCAAGTGCGGCGGCTGGACGTTGCTACCCCTCGAAGGGGCGATGAGGACCGCCTTGAGCAACGCGAGGGCGCGGCCCTTGTGGCGGGGTTGCTACCCCTCGAAGGGGCGATGAGGACCGCTCAGGCCCGGTTCGACGGCCGGGCCAGGTCTGAGTTGCTACCCCTCGAAGGGGCGATGAGGACGCCACCGCCCGATCATCCTCGGCCGGGACGTCGTGGAGTTGCTACCCCTCGAAGGGGCGATGAGGACGCCGCAGACGTCCTGCTGCTGCCGTGCGAGGCGGAGTAGTTGCTACCCATCGAAGGGGCGATGAGGACTCGCGGAGCTGGACGACCTGGACGGCGGCGCGTCGGTGTTGCTACCCCTCGAAGGGGCGATGAGGACTAGCCGCGGAGCCGGAGGTTCTGGGTGATCCCCTGCTTGTTGCTACCCCTCGAAGGGGCGATGAGGACACCGCGCCCTGCGCACCGGAAAGATCTACCCGGAGGGGTTGCTACCCCTCGAAGGGGCGATGAGGACGGGCGCCATCCCGGCGGCCGGTCCCTCTACGAGCCGTTGCTACCCCTCGAAGGGGCGATGAGGACGACATGCGGGACGGCGAGATCGTCTCCTCCATGCTGTTGCTACCCCTCGAAGGGGCGATGAGGACGCGCGCGGCGCGCGCGTTGTAGGCGAGGACGGCATAGTGTTGCTACCCCTCGAAGGGGCGATGAGGACGACCCCGATCATGGCACTCCGCAAGAGCATCAGCATGTTGCTACCCCTCGAAGGGGCGATGAGGACATCAAGGTCCCCCGAGCAGCAACGGTGAGTGCTACCCGTTGCTACCCCTCGAAGGGGCGATGAGGACCGTCGACCCCGGCCGCCATCGCCGCGTACGTCATGTTGCTACCCCTCGAAGGGGCGATGAGGACGCGCTCACGGGCACCGGGGCGACCTTGCGTACATGTTGCTACCCCTCGAAGGGGCGATGAGGACCACTCGGTTAAAGCGCTCGTCAAGACCTTCTGGAAGTTGCTACCCCTCGAAGGGGCGATGAGGACCTGTGGTGACGTCAGCGGTGGGCTTGTGGAGGACGAGTTGCTACCCCTCGAAGGGGCGATGAGGACTCCCCGAGACCTGGTACACGCCCGCATCCGTCGCGTTGCTACCCCTCGAAGGGGCGATGAGGACCCGGTCGGCGGCGTCGGCAGGAGCGCGGCGCGGGCGGGTTGCTACCCCTCGAAGGGGCGATGAGGACGTCCCCCGCCGCGTAGCAGCCCCCGACATGCACTTCGTTGCTACCCCTCGAAGGGGCGATGAGGACGCCGGGACACGATCGCGTCCACCCGGATCGAGATGAGTTGCTACCCCTCGAAGGGGCGATGAGGACCCACCTGAAGTGGACGAGCGCGGGGTGGCGAATGACGTTGCTACCCCTCGAAGGGGCGATGAGGACGTTTGGCGGCAGTGACGGGCGGACCGCGGCGCCGGCGTTGCTACCCCTCGAAGGGGCGATGAGGACCGGTGGCCAGAGGCGTGTCAGCCACAGCCACGTAGGTTGCTACCCCTCGAAGGGGCGATGAGGACCCCAGCCGAAGGTGTCCTCGAACGCCCTCTCGTAGCGTTGCTACCCCTCGAAGGGGCGATGAGGACTGCGACGGCTCGCCCACCGCCAGGAGCAGTGCGGGAGTTGCTACCCCTCGAAGGGGCGATGAGGACTGCAGCGCGCGGCCGGATACCGCCGCACCCTGGCCACGTTGCTACCCCTCGAAGGGGCGATGAGGACCCGCTTCCGCCGCCGTGCCCGTGCGCTGCTGAACCACGTTGCTACCCCTCGAAGGGGCGATGAGGACCAGTGCGCGGCATGAGAAGCGCATCGGCTTCTTCAGGGTTGCTACCCCTCGAAGGGGCGATGAGGACTGGGCGATCGTGCGGAGCGCCCGGCTGGAGTCCGGCACGTTGCTACCCCTCGAAGGGGCGATGAGGACCGTCGAGCAAGCCCAACAGGCCCGCAGCCGGGCGGTTGCTACCCCTCGAAGGGGCGATGAGGACCCGCCTGGAGGAAGAGCACGGCCTGGTCCGCGCCGCGTTGCTACCCCTCGAAGGGGCGATGAGGACGGCTCGAAGGTGTGGTTGCCGTCCTCGTCCTCATAGAGTTGCTACCCCTCGAAGGGGCGATGAGGACCGGATACTTCCCCATCGGCCGCTACGTCACCATGACGTTGCTACCCCTCGAAGGGGCGATGAGGACCGGCGAGCGGTCCGGCCAGTGCGGCACCGGTCACCCAGTTGCTACCCCTCGAAGGGGCGATGAGGACCCCACGGTAAAGATGCAGGTGACAGGGGGTAAAGGACGGCCTGGTCCTCCGGGTGTTGCAGCGGACCTCCGGTAGTGTCGCGTGCCCCGGTGTGGCGCTGCAATTTCAGGTTGGTTCGAGGCGTCACTGGGGCCCTCTTCGTTACAGCACGTCGCTCGGGGCCGGTTCGACCGCGCCCCATTCGAGACGCTGAGGGAGGGTACCGGGCGGGAAGGTGTAGACGAGGACGTTGTCGTAGGTCAGGTCGAGGACGGATTCGACGGCTGCCTGGAAGCGGCGGAGTTGGGCTGCGCTGAGTTGGCCTTCGAAGACGCTGCGCTGGACGTGGTGGAGGTACTGGCGGCAGGTTCGGAGAATGCGCGAGTTGCGTTCGGCAAGGGTGTCGTAGACGACAACTACGTACATGGAGTGGCTACCACCAGATCCTGAAGGGTTTGTAGGGGGTGCCCTCCAGGCAGTGGCGGGTCAGGGCGAGGGCATCGAGGTAGAGGAGTTCGTCGTAGGCGACGTTCCGGCCGAGGCTGCGGTGCGCGATGGTGACAGCGAACTCGTCGCGGACGGTCTGGACGACGTACTTGCGTCCAGCCTCGCTGAGCATTGCCTGGTTGCTCTGGCGGTCGAAGTGGTGCTCCTTGAGCTGGTTGCGGCCTGCGAGCCGTAGGAGGAGCCGCTCGGCGAACAGCGGTTTGAACATTTCGGCGAGGTCCAGGACAAGGGAGTGCCGTTGGCGTTCCAGGCTGCTGTGGAGGAAGGCGATGCCGCTGTGGAGCGGGGTGAGGCGTACTGCGGTGAGGACTCGCGCGTATGTGATGCCGTTGACATAGCTGATGAAGGCGTTTCCGGCGTTCTTGGGCGGTCGGCGGCTGCGCCCGCCGAGTTGCAGCCAGTCGGGGAGTTTCGTGTCGATGACTTCCCAGGCGGAGCGTCGGAACGTTCCTTCGGCCCCCATGAGGTGTGAGGGAGTTTCGGCTGTGGCGATCGATTCCTGAAGGACGTGGTACGGGCGGGTGAGCAGTCTGCGGTCGACGACGCGTCTGACGTTGAAGGCGGTGGCGTCCACGATGTCGCGGGCGATCTTCAGGCTGGTTCCGGGATCCTGCGCGGTTCGCGCCTGGGTGAGGACGGTCTGGCCCGAGGTGCTGGTCTCGGAGGTGAGGAGGGAGCCGGCGTAGTCCCCGTAGTAGCTGAGGAGGTGGACGTTGATGCGGTGTCGATTGAGCAGGGAGACGACTGCGGTGTTGATGTCGGTTTCGGCGCAGGCGACGATGTCGCGGACGTCGGTGATGGGGATGTGGACGTTGGCGGCGTTCTCGCGCTCGATGATGAGGGATTCGTCTTTGCGGCGGATCCGGCAGGGGTTGGTCAGCCAGTAGGTGCGGGCGGTGGCAGGCATGTCAGTCCGTCCAGCAGTAGTCGGTGAAGCTGCAGCCGCGGCAGGCGGAGAGGGCGAGTCGGCTCGGTGAGTTGGGGAGGGCAGCCACGGTGAGGACCTGGGTGATGTCCGCTTCGGCCTGGGTTGCGGCTTGCGGGGTGTAGGGGAAGCGTTGGGTCCGGCGGGTTTTGGGGTAGTGCAGTACGGCCCCTTGGGCTTCGATGCCGACGCGGTGGAGCCGGTGGCAGTAGTGGCGGCCCTGCGCTTGGTCGGCGGGGCTGGGGCGGGACGAGGATTTGACCTCGTGTACCCAGTGCTGGCCATCAATGAAGTCGAGCTGGGCTGCCCCGAGGTCGACGGGCGTGTTGCGGGTGTATGAGGTGTCGTGTGTGGCCTCGCCGAGCTGGACGGTGGCACTCAGCTGTTCGGGGCGGATGCCGCGCAGGTAGAGCCAGAGCTGGCGGGGGCAGTGGTAGAGGTACTTAATGTGAACGCCGCCGATGTCTTCCGCTTCGATCACAGGACTTCTCCTGGGCGGTAGGTCTCCTGGAGCAGGCCTTTTACGGCGAGCAGGCCAAGGACGGGGTCGTAGTCTCCGTCGATGACGCGTGTTTTGAGGTTCTTCTCGTACCGGGTGAGTCCGCCCGCCCAGTGCGGCATGGGGATCAGGTACTCGTCTGCGAGGAGTCGGCTGGTCTTCGGGTTTCCGGTGGTCTTGTCGAGGGCGGCGGCGTAGGCGTCGCGGTCGGTGCTGAGGATCGCTTCGGTGCCGTCGAATTGGGCATCGAAGTTCTCGGCGAGGGCGGAGCGGTCGTCGAAGGGCTGCCCGAACGTCAGGAACGCGTCTTCGAAGTCTCGCTGGTGGTTTTTGACGTTGATCCGCCATTGCCGGCCCCAGTCGCTGGAATACACCTGGTCGAGCCAGGTGGTGGTCAGCCTTTCGTCGACGATCTCTCCGTCGTGCCGGGTGAGGATGTCCCAGGCCAGGCGTGTGGGCGCTTCGTCATAGACTCCGTCGGCCCACAGAGCGCCGCCTCCGCCACGCCGGGGACCGTAGGTGGGTTGGTGGATGACGACGGGTGCGGGTGGCAGTGTGCCGATGCGGTTGGTGCGGCCGAAGCGCTGCAGCAGGGCCTCGAGGTCTGCGGCGGAGGTGTGGCACAGGTCCAGGTCGATGTTCAGGGAGACCTCGAGTGCCTGGGTTCCGACCAGGAGGCCGGGGCGTCTGGGGCTGCCGGCTTCGAAGCGTTTCAGGATGCCGGTTTCGATGGCGGTGCGGTCCATCCGTCTGTAGCGGGAATGCAGCAGGTAGGCGGAGTCCTTGCCGTGCAGTTGTGTGCACAGGGGTGCCAGTTCCTTGTAGAGGAGGATGGCGTCCTTGACGTTGTTGGCGACGACCAGCACGGAGCGGCCGTCGGTGAGCTGGTCGCGGATTTCGGTGATGGAGGTTTCGTCGGTGAGGTGGCTGAGGCGGGTGTGTATGCGGTGGCGGGCGGGGGTTGCGACGCTGGTGGGGGCTTCGACCAAGCTGGCCGGCTGCTGGAGGGTTTCGGTGACGAGTTCTGCGAGGGCGGTGGGCAGGGTGGCGGAGAGGACAGCGACGCGGCCTCCGGTGCGTGTCCACAGGCGCATCATGGCGAGGATCATGCCGAGGCGGCGGGTGTCGAAGGCGTGCAGTTCGTCCAGGATGAACACGGAGTTGGTGCTGTCCATCAGGATGCTGGAGTGGACGGGGCCGGCCAGTGCTCCGCGCATGAGTTGGTAGGGGGTGCCGACGCGCACGAGTTCGAGGAAGTTCTTCGTCGCTTCGGCTCGTGAGTGGGCTTTGGCTGCTGTGTCGGTGCGGTCCTCGTCCTCGCCGCAGCCGTCGGCGAGGGAGCGGGCGAGATGGTAGGAGGCGGCCTTGGAGTGGGCGACTCCGATGCCGTCCGGTGTGTCGAGTTCTTTGCGCAGACGGTCGGACATCGCGTTGATGCTGGCCAGGTAGGGGAGGACATAGAAGATCCGGGGGGTGCCGCCGGTGTGTGCGGTGAGGTCGTCGATCTGGGTTCTGGCCCAGAGCAGGGAGCCCTCGGTCTTGCCGCTGGCGGTCCATGACCTGAGCAAAAGGTGGCCGTGAGTGTCCCCGGCCATGTCCTGCTGAGGGCGGACGGTATGGCCTTTCGCGGCCAGCCGTTCGGTGAGGCGGGCACGGTAGTCCGCGGTCAGTGGGTGGCGTTGGTGGAGCGAGGCGTGGGCGGAGGAGAGGTGATCGGCCATGGTCACCGCTCCGAGGAGAAGGACGGCCAACAGGCCGTCGCTGTCTTCTTCTCCGAAGCCCAGGGGCTGTGACCAGCGGTGCAGGAGGTCTTCGAAGAGCTCGTGCGCTTTCGTCGTGAGCTCGCGGAGGTCTGCGGCAGGGACTTCTCTGTCGACGGGCAGGGCGCTGGCGCGTGCGGTGTGGTGCACCCAGTTCATCAGGTGGGTGAGTTGCTGCTCGTCGGCGGGGAGGAACCTGGCAGCGAATTCCTCGGCACTGTCGGTGCCGTACTGGGTGAAGACGGGGAGCTTACGCGCGTCGGCGCCTCCG
>NZ_JAPEOB010000011.1 GCF_026341775.1 Streptomyces sp. NBC_00654
AGGCATCGCTGACAAGGACCTCCCCCGATCAGTCAGCTTCGGGGGCGTTGCAGTCGTCTTCGCAGTTGCCGCTGGACCCTTCCGTTCGGTTGTGCGGGTCGACCGCGGTAGCCGCCGTAGCCGTGGCGAGGGGCTGGCGGCCGGAGGACTTCGTGATCGGCGCGACGACACCGGCTGATCGTCAGTGGTCACTGCGCCGGCCCGCGAACACGGTCTTCGTCGCCGCGATTCGGGAAAAGGCGTCTGCACAGCCTGACCATCGGCAGGGCCGCGACGACGACAACACCTGTCCACGACCACTTCGATGCCCGCCGGTGCTCACCCTGATCATCCCAGGCCCGCCCAACTCGCCCATACCAGGCCGACGCCGCCAACATCCCCTACGAGAAGCGCACCGCCGTCGAACTCTCCCTCACCGCGAAGCCCCGCCAGCTGTACGAGGCCACGGTGATCGCCCCGAAAGAGGGAGTCCTGGTACTTCTCAACGCCCGCAAGCTCCGCAGCAGCCGGGACGTCGCCCTGACCCTCGTCCACGCCTTCGTCCACGTCGACCAGCTCAACCGCAAAGGCAGCCGGGCCCTACGGATCAGGCATCTCCAGCACGAATTCCACGTCCAGGCACTCCACCCCTCCCAGGTCCGCGAATTCGCCCGACTCCTCAAAGAGGAGGAAGCCGAAGCGCAGCACCTCGAGGGACGACTCGTCGACCAGATGCAGCGCGCAGCCTGAGACCAGGAGAAATTCATCAGCCACCAGATGCACCACGAAGCGGCCCTCGCCGCCCGGAATCCATCCGGGCGGCGAGGGCCGCTTTTTGTGTTTCTGGCGGGCATATCCTGTCGCTCCAAGTGTCCCGGCCGGGACACTTGGAGCGACGGAAGTGTCCCGGCCGGGACACTTGGAGCGGTCCGTCAGCTCGACTGCGGCTGCTCGGTGTCTTTCAGGTGCTCCAGCTCCGCGAGGATGTCGCGTGCCAAAAGGCGGGCGAATTCGGGATCGGACCGTACTGCGGTGCGCACCGACTCGCGGTCATAGCGGCCAGCCTGGAAGCGGACCACAGGGGGGTGCGTGCTCTTGGACTTGCCGGGCTGGCGATCGTCGTCGTCCGTCTCTTCCGCGATGGTCAGTTCCAGTGAGTCGCGGGCCTTGAGTAGCGTCTTGCGGTCCGTGGCACCCATCTTCGTCGCCGCTTCCCATACTCTTCGGCAGCGTGCCGCGTCGTGCTGGCGCAGCACCGGAGCCAGGATGTCCACCTGTTCCGTCGTCAGCTGCCCAGGATTGAGCGAGCGGAGGGCGTCTGAGACCGGCTCTTCGTTGACCATGCGATAGGACTGGCTCTTCGAGATGCCTACGCGACGGCACCACGGATTGAAGCCGCGGAATGCCTTGTCGGTTGCCGGGTCCACCTTGGTCTGCCAGGACTTGGTCCGGTACGCGAGGCGTACGGCGGGGCCGGCATAGCGGAACAGCGTCTCGCTGCCGTAGTGCTCTATGGCCTTCTGGACCGTGAGGGCTGCGTCGATGCGCAGCTCGCACGCCTGGATGATGTCGGCTGGGTCTGCGGTGTCGTCCGGAAGATCAGCATTCAGCGTTGTACGGATCTGCTGGGGCAGCTGGAAGAGGAGCTTGTCCGGCTCGGGGACCGACGTCTTCTTCTCGGGTTGCTTCGACGGGCCCTGTAGCGTGCTGCGGTTGCCGACGTCCTGGGCTCCAACGTTCAGTGCCATTACGCCTTCACCTCATCCTTCGGCGCCTTCTGCTTCGGGGTCTTCCTGGCCAACTGCGCGCGGAGCGCCACCAGCTCGTCATGAAGCCGGTCAGTGCTGTGGAGGGACAGCTCGTTGGCCAGGGCCATGAAGTCCAAGCGAGCCTGCAATGCCACCTGGTTGGTCTTGTACTGCGTGCAGACCTGCCCGTTGGCCGACGCGTTCGTGTGGATGCGGTAGCGCCGGATCACCGTCTGGGCGACCGGCCAGTCGTTGTCAGCACAGAAGTTCCGGGTGTCATCGACATAGACCTCACCCTCCTGGGGCGGCCAGTTGTTGATGACCACGGTGAAGTCCTTGCCGTACGGCTTGAGCACCAGCTCGATCGTGCGCCATGTGGCGTTGAAGGACTGCGGTTCCGTGAGCATCGGCACGATGACATGAGTGGCCTGATCGAGGATCGCGCGGAGCATGTCACCCAGCGGCTCTTCCGACAGCGGGTCCATGCCAGCCTCCACCTGCTCCGGCTTCAGCGGGATGAAGCCGGGAGTGTCGACGTACACGTACCGGTACGGCCAGTCCTTGAGGTCGTTGATCGCCTCCATGTCATGGGCGATGTTGATGACGTCGAAGGGCTGGTCGGCCATACGGTTCGCCCACCACAGGGCATCCGACTGGGGGTCCCAGACGGCCACCGCCACTTGAGCGTCACCGTTCTCGTCACGGCCGTATGCCTGGGCGTTTATGGCGGCGAGGTTCATTCCGACGAGGGTCTTACCGACCCCGCCCTTCTGGGCGAACTGAACGCGGACTTCAGCCACGTCGCTCCTTCCGTTTGTTTCCCCGCTCGCCGAAGCGCTCGGGTACTGCGGAGTGCCACCCGCATGGGTTCACCGCTCATCGGGAGCAGCTACTGCAGGCGACGAGGACACTCTGTCACGCGGTCCCCACGATGCTTAATGCGACAAGCCGACCAACGGATACTGGCCCGGGACTGGCGGCTGACTCCGTCCGCGGTGCGTGATGTTGCTGCGGCGGCCAGTGCGGGGGGTGCTGAATCTTTCACGACTGCTTCGCCCGTGCGGTTCTTCACCCTCTCTATTCCAGATGGAATTAAAGGGATCTGGAACATTTCTTCTCCTGAAAAAATGATTGATATTCCGAACGAGTGCAAGTTGCGTGGCTAACCCGGGTTTCCTTCAGAGTCTGGTTCGGTGCGGCGAACGCACCGTTACCGCCTGCCTGTTGGCAGGCCTGATCCGACAAGGGGGGACTCCATGTCCACGCTCGCCCTGCTCGTCCTGCTGCTCCTGGTCCTCGTCGTCCTGCTCGTCCTGGCCGCCCTGGCGTATGTGAGTTTCCGTCACCCTCGTATGGCGACGCCGCTGATCGTCGCGGGGACGTTCGCCGCTGTGATGGTGGCCGTTGTGGCCCTGATTGCCGGTTGACCCCGTGACAGGGATCGGCAGCCTCGTACTCACGGCTGCCGGCCTCTGGCTCGCCCGCCGATGACCGGGTAAGCCTCTCCGAGGGGCTTACCCGGCTGCGCCCCTGCTTGCCCGGTCAAGTTGGGCAAGCAGGGGCGCAGTATGCGTTCAGGGCCCTTCCTGGAGCGCTCGTTGGGTTGCACCGGAGGGTGGCTGCACAGTTGTCTGCATAGGCGCACCGGGAGTTGTACCGGAGGTACTGCCGGAGGTGTGCACCCCCTTTTCGGCAGTCTGCTCGTTTCCGCAGGCCAGAGCACCTGGGCAAGCCGGTCAAGCTCGCCGACACCTCTTTCCACGCGATAGCCGTGGGAGAGAGGTTGGATCAGTGTCCGGAGCAGCGGCGGGGGTGTGTTCGCTCTGGCCGGAGTTGCCGCGTACGGCACCGGCTGCGGGTGGCGCCGTCTGGCCCTGCGGGAGCGCTGTGCGACCCTGTGAGCGCCTCAACGGCTGGGCGGCACTCCTGGGGTGACCTACGGCCGTTGAGGCGCTCACAGGCGCCCGTCAGCTCATTCGGTGGGTGAGATGTGTTCGATGACTTCCAGGACCTTGACGTGGTTGTTCGGGATGATGTGGGCGCCGTCGATGTCCTGGGAGGTCCACCACTGGGTTCCGACGGGGCGGCCAGCGATGCCCCACTGGATGAGGATGAGTTCCTGGCCCGTGGTGAAGTGCCGCTGGACGTCCGGGTCGACGGCTCCCGCGGTGTAGTCGAGAGTGATCCTGACGCGGGCCCGCGTGTGCCAGTAGCGCTGAGCGATCACGGTTTCCTGCTGCATGGTGGCTTCCTCCTGCGGTCGGTCTGGGGTCTCTCCCCCCGGTACAACGCCCCGGCATCTGACAGGAGCCGGGAGAGCGCTGAGCCGTACAAATCTGAGGCTGGTGTGACTGGTGTGGCACCACTGCGTCTGTATTCGAGGAAATCATTCAATTCATCAAGAATCATCGTCTTCGGCAAGTTCATCAACTTTTTCATCGAGAAGATCAGCGCTTCCATCAAGAGGATTCGTGCACGGGAATTTCTGATGGCACCTCAAGTACTTTCCCAGATCTGATCGTTCGGCCCGGTCTGGGGCATCACCTCATTCCGCCAACTCAACATGTGCATTTTCCCGCGATACAGACCCCCTCCTCGTAGCCAGCCGCCCGCGAAGCGGGCCCTTGGCCCTGGAGGCGGAGCCGCAAGGGCTGTGGTGGGGGAGCGAAGCGGACCCGCCCTCGCTCACGGAGCGTGGGCCTGGAACGGCCCAGCCCTGAAGCGAAGCGCAAGGGCCTCACCCCGCGAAGCGGGGTGTGCGGTGAGCGAAGCGAACCGCCTTCTCTTGCACAGCGCGCAGCGCTGTGGGACCCGCCCGCGGCCGCGGGGCGGTCCCACAGCGCTGCGCGCTGTGCAAGAGAAGGCGGTTCGCTTCGCTCACCGCACACCCCCCGTCGCGGGGGGAGGCCCTTGCGCTTCGCGTCAGGGCGGGGCCGTTCCAGGCCCACGCTCCGTGAGCGAGGGCGGGTCCGCTTCGCTCCCCACCACAGCCCTTGCGGCTCCGCCTCCAGGGCCAAGGGCCCGCTTCGCGGGCGGCTGGCTACGAGGAGGGGGTCTGTATCGCGGGAAAATGCACATGTTGAGTTGGCGGAATGAGGTGATGCCCCAGACCGGGCCGAACGATCAGATCTGGGAAAGTACTTGAGGTGCCATCAGAAATTCCCGTGCACGAATCCTCTTGATGGAAGCGCTGATCTTCTCGATGAAAAAGTTGATGAACTTGCCGAAGACGATGATTCTTGATGAATTGAATGATTTCCTCGAATACAGACGCAGTGGTGCCACACCAGTCACACCAGCCTCAGATTTGTACGGCTCAGCGCTCTCCCGGCTCCTGTCAGATGCCGGGGCGTTGTACCGGGGGGAGAGACCCCAGACCGACCGCAGGAGGAAGCCACCATGCAGCAGGAAACCGTGATCGCTCAGCGCTACTGGCACACGCGGGCCCGCGTCAGGATCACTCTCGACTACACCGCGGGAGCCGTCGACCCGGACGTCCAGCGGCACTTCACCACGGGCCAGGAACTCATCCTCATCCAGTGGGGCATCGCTGGCCGCCCCGTCGGAACCCAGTGGTGGACCTCCCAGGACATCGACGGCGCCCACATCATCCCGAACAACCACGTCAAGGTCCTGGAAGTCATCGAACACATCTCACCCACCGAATGAGCTGACGGGCGCCTGTGAGCGCCTCAACGGCCGTAGGTCACCCCAGGAGTGCCGCCCAGCCGTTGAGGCGCTCACAGGGTCGCACAGCGCTCCCGCAGGGCCAGACGGCGCCACCCGCAGCCGGTGCCGTACGCGGCAACTCCGGCCAGAGCGAACACACCCCCGCCGCTGCTCCGGACACTGATCCAACCTCTCTCCCACGGCTATCGCGTGGAAAGAGGTGTCGGCGAGCTTGACCGGCTTGCCCAGGTGCTCTGGCCTGCGGAAACGAGCAGACTGCCGAAAAGGGGGTGCACACCTCCGGCAGTACCTCCGGTACAACTCCCGGTGCGCCTATGCAGACAACTGTGCAGCCACCCTCCGGTGCAACCCAACGAGCGCTCCAGGAAGGGCCCTGAACGCATACTGCGCCCCTGCTTGCCCAACTTGACCGGGCAAGCAGGGGCGCAGCCGGGTAAGCCCCTCGGAGAGGCTTACCCGGTCATCGGCGGGCGAGCCAGAGGCCGGCAGCCGTGAGTACGAGGCTGCCGATCCCTGTCACGGGGTCAACCGGCAATCAGGGCCACAACGGCCACCATCACAGCGGCGAACGTCCCCGCGACGATCAGCGGCGTCGCCATACGAGGGTGACGGAAACTCACATACGCCAGGGCGGCCAGGACGAGCAGGACGACGAGGACCAGGAGCAGCAGGACGAGCAGGGCGAGCGTGGACATGGAGTCCCCCCTTGTCGGATCAGGCCTGCCAACAGGCAGGCGGTAACGGTGCGTTCGCCGCACCGAACCAGACTCTGAAGGAAACCCGGGTTAGCCACGCAACTTGCACTCGTTCGGAATATCAATCATTTTTTCAGGAGAAGAAATGTTCCAGATCCCTTTAATTCCATCTGGAATAGAGAGGGTGAAGAACCGCACGGGCGAAGCAGTCGTGAAAGATTCAGCACCCCCCGCACTGGCCGCCGCAGCAACATCACGCACCGCGGACGGAGTCAGCCGCCAGTCCCGGGCCAGTATCCGTTGGTCGGCTTGTCGCATTAAGCATCGTGGGGACCGCGTGACAGAGTGTCCTCGTCGCCTGCAGTAGCTGCTCCCGATGAGCGGTGAACCCATGCGGGTGGCACTCCGCAGTACCCGAGCGCTTCGGCGAGCGGGGAAACAAACGGAAGGAGCGACGTGGCTGAAGTCCGCGTTCAGTTCGCCCAGAAGGGCGGGGTCGGTAAGACCCTCGTCGGAATGAACCTCGCCGCCATAAACGCCCAGGCATACGGCCGTGACGAGAACGGTGACGCTCAAGTGGCGGTGGCCGTCTGGGACCCCCAGTCGGATGCCCTGTGGTGGGCGAACCGTATGGCCGACCAGCCCTTCGACGTCATCAACATCGCCCATGACATGGAGGCGATCAACGACCTCAAGGACTGGCCGTACCGGTACGTGTACGTCGACACTCCCGGCTTCATCCCGCTGAAGCCGGAGCAGGTGGAGGCTGGCATGGACCCGCTGTCGGAAGAGCCGCTGGGTGACATGCTCCGCGCGATCCTCGATCAGGCCACTCATGTCATCGTGCCGATGCTCACGGAACCGCAGTCCTTCAACGCCACATGGCGCACGATCGAGCTGGTGCTCAAGCCGTACGGCAAGGACTTCACCGTGGTCATCAACAACTGGCCGCCCCAGGAGGGTGAGGTCTATGTCGATGACACCCGGAACTTCTGTGCTGACAACGACTGGCCGGTCGCCCAGACGGTGATCCGGCGCTACCGCATCCACACGAACGCGTCGGCCAACGGGCAGGTCTGCACGCAGTACAAGACCAACCAGGTGGCATTGCAGGCTCGCTTGGACTTCATGGCCCTGGCCAACGAGCTGTCCCTCCACAGCACTGACCGGCTTCATGACGAGCTGGTGGCGCTCCGCGCGCAGTTGGCCAGGAAGACCCCGAAGCAGAAGGCGCCGAAGGATGAGGTGAAGGCGTAATGGCACTGAACGTTGGAGCCCAGGACGTCGGCAACCGCAGCACGCTACAGGGCCCGTCGAAGCAACCCGAGAAGAAGACGTCGGTCCCCGAGCCGGACAAGCTCCTCTTCCAGCTGCCCCAGCAGATCCGTACAACGCTGAATGCTGATCTTCCGGACGACACCGCAGACCCAGCCGACATCATCCAGGCGTGCGAGCTGCGCATCGACGCAGCCCTCACGGTCCAGAAGGCCATAGAGCACTACGGCAGCGAGACGCTGTTCCGCTATGCCGGCCCCGCCGTACGCCTCGCGTACCGGACCAAGTCCTGGCAGACCAAGGTGGACCCGGCAACCGACAAGGCATTCCGCGGCTTCAATCCGTGGTGCCGTCGCGTAGGCATCTCGAAGAGCCAGTCCTATCGCATGGTCAACGAAGAGCCGGTCTCAGACGCCCTCCGCTCGCTCAATCCTGGGCAGCTGACGACGGAACAGGTGGACATCCTGGCTCCGGTGCTGCGCCAGCACGACGCGGCACGCTGCCGAAGAGTATGGGAAGCGGCGACGAAGATGGGTGCCACGGACCGCAAGACGCTACTCAAGGCCCGCGACTCACTGGAACTGACCATCGCGGAAGAGACGGACGACGACGATCGCCAGCCCGGCAAGTCCAAGAGCACGCACCCCCCTGTGGTCCGCTTCCAGGCTGGCCGCTATGACCGCGAGTCGGTGCGCACCGCAGTACGGTCCGATCCCGAATTCGCCCGCCTTTTGGCACGCGACATCCTCGCGGAGCTGGAGCACCTGAAAGACACCGAGCAGCCGCAGTCGAGCTGACGGACCGCTCCAAGTGTCCCGGCCGGGACACTTCCGTCGCTCCAAGTGTCCCGGCCGGGACACTTGGAGCGACAGGATATGCCCGCCAGAAACACAAAGCGGCCCTCGCCGCCCGGATGGATTCCGGGCGGCGAGGGCCGCTTCGTGGTGCATCTGGTGGCTGATGAATTTCTCCTGGTCTCAGGCTGCGCGCTGCATCTGGTCGACGAGTCGTCCCTCGAGGTGCTGCGCTTCGGCTTCCTCCTCTTTGAGGAGTCGGGCGAATTCGCGGACCTGGGAGGGGTGGAGTGCCTGGACGTGGAATTCGTGCTGGAGATGCCTGATCCGTAGGGCCCGGCTGCCTTTGCGGTTGAGCTGGTCGACGTGGACGAAGGCGTGGACGAGGGTCAGGGCGACGTCCCGGCTGCTGCGGAGCTTGCGGGCGTTGAGAAGTACCAGGACTCCCTCTTTCGGGGCGATCACCGTGGCCTCGTACAGCTGGCGGGGCTTCGCGGTGAGGGAGAGTTCGACGGCGGTGCGCTTCTCGTAGGGGATGTTGGCGGCGTCGGCCTGGGTGGTGTGGGCGAGTTGGGCGAGGCCGCGCGGGGTGGTGAGGATGATCTCGGGGGTGGCCAGCGGGCGGCGTCCGAAGTGGTCGTGGACGACCCGGGCGGCGGCGGGTGCGGTCGCGGTGACGGTGTGCTTGAGGCTGCGGCTGCCGATGAGGTGGTGTGTGCGGACCTTCATACCAGTGCTCCGATCGCGGCGACGGCCAGTAGGGCGAGGGCGGTGAGGATGACGTCGACTGCGCGGGCCAGGCGCTGGTACTTGCTGACCGCGACGATCGAGAGCGTCTGAATCCGGGTGATACGTGTGTCCTCGCTCAGCGCGGTCCGCAGCGAGTCCTCGTCCAGCCGCGCCCAGAGGGGGAAGCCCTCGCGCACGACGCGGCGGCTGCCGCCGAGGTTGGGCCGCACGACCAGGAGCAGGAGGACAGCGGCGGCTGCGAGGGCCGCGACTGCGGCGCCCCCGAAGAGCTGACTGATCAGGGGGAGGTCCTTGTCGGCGATGCTGGCCAGACCGGCGAGGGCCGCGCCGGTGAACGCCAATAAGAGGCTGGCCTTGCTGTCGGTGCGGGCGATCTCACCGGCGACCGCGGTGCAGGCGCGTTCAAGGGTCCGGTCGGTCGCTTCGGTCGCTGCCGGTGCGGGTGCGGGTGTGGTGGTCATGGGTGCTCCTGGGGTGTCCGGGCCGGGCTGTCCGGCTCCCCGTCACCACCCGGGCCGCCGTGGGGCGGTACGGGTGGATCAGGCAGCCGTCAGGACCGGTGCAGGTGCACCACGGGTCGCAGCGAGATGCCGCGCATCGCGAGGGTGGAGCAGATGGTCCAGGCGATGACGGCGAGGCCGGTGGCGATGGTGCGGCCGGCGGTGGGGGAGGCGTCCCACACCATCGCGGCGGTGGCCGTGCCGTGGGCGATCCAGGTGAGGCGGGGGCCGACTCCGGTGGAGATCCAGGCGCCGATCAGGCTGCCCAGTCCCACGGCCTGCCAGATGACGTAGAGCGTGGTGGCGGTGATCGGGAGACCAGCGGTGTGGGCGCCCAGGTAGGTGCGGACGGGGTCGGTGATGGTGTCGGCCCACTGGGTCGCCCAGGTCCAGTCCTGGTTACGGGACCAGCCGATCGTGTCGGGGATGACCCAGTTGACGGCGGCGACCAGGGCGAGGATGCCGACCAGGACGATGCCGACGATCGCGCCGGGCGGAAGGTCGTCGAGGGTGTTGACCGGCTGCGGCAGCCGGGGCGGTGCGGGGCGGCGGGGCCGCGGTACGCGCTGTGCGTCGGGAATGGTGTGGAGCGGGGGGACCTCGGGGCCGGGCTCGTGGGTGTCGCTCACCGGTACTCGCTTTCGGGGTCGGGGTCGGGGCCGGGCTGTCCAGCTCCCCGTCACCACCCGGGCCGCGCACGGCGGTACGGGTGGATCAGGCAGCCGTCAGATGCGGTGCGCGGTTCATGCGGCGGCCAGCTGCTCGTACGGCGTGGCCGTGTAGCTGCCGGGGTCGGCCGGGGTGCCGTCGTGGCATTCCAGGCAGGTGCCGAGGGACCGGAGCGGGAGGCAGTAGTGGTAGCGGCGGCGGCAGGAGGGGCAGGTCTGCCGGCGGGCCATCGCCCGGTCGAGGGCCAGCTCTTTGGCCAGGGTCATCGGCCGGACGGGCAGGGCCTTTTCGACGTCGTACAGCCAGGCCCTGCGGGTGCCGGACCGGCATTCGATCTGTGCGACGGGGTCCTGGCCGCCGGGGCGTAATCGCATGTCGCGGAGCTGGCGGCGGGTGGCGAGTCCGCGGGGTGCCTGGCGCCACGGGTAGGTGGGGATCGATCCGGTCCGGCCGTACATCTCGACGTCCTGGACGACGGGTTCGTCAAGTGGGTGTGTGGGGTCAGCGGCGGCCACGGCCACCCCGGCCGGTGTGGATCCGGACCTTCGCACGGCCGCGGGCGTTGACGTGGATGCGGGTGCGGCCCCCGCCACCGGAGCCGAGGATCTTGAGGACGACGACGCCGCCCACCAGGACGACGGCGAGGATCGCCAGCGCCTTGAGGAACGCCGCCAGGGCGAGGACGAACTGGCCGATGAAGTAGAGGGCGATCGCGGCACCGGCGAGGATGACCGCGCCGAGCGCCGCCTTGATGAGGAGCGGGGAGACCGGGACCGGCGGGGCGGGTGCGGGAGGCGGCGTGTAGTAGGCGATGGGCTGCCCGTGGGGGCCGGGCATGGTGACGACGCCGTCGATCCCGGCGGCCGGCGGGTAGACGACCGTGCCCTGGGGGAGCGGGACGACGTGCTGCCCGTACTGGGGCGGGTGCGGGGCCGGGTAGTAGGTGGGCTGGGTCTGGTCGCCGTAAGACGGCATGATGAGGTCTCTCCTCTGTTGGGGAGCCGGGTGGTGATCATTGGCGTGAGATTCGCCCGGGAGGCTTCGGCCTCTTCGCCCGTCCCCGAGGTGTTTGCCTCATCTCGGGGGCGAGCGGAGCCGTCGAAGCTCAGTCGGTAAGTGCGGCGAAGCGGGTGGCGGTCTCTCCTTGCGGGTGCGGGAAGACCATCGGTTCCGTCTCGCGCGGCGGCACGGTGTCGATGGTGAATCCGCCGGTGCTGACGAAGTCGAACGTGATGTCCGGGGCCGGTTCGGGTTCGGGCTGGTTGCGGAGCAACGGGTTCTCCCTCGGTCAGGCGGCGTTGGTGTCGGTGTCGTCGGTGGCGAATGCCTCGAGGGCTGCGGCGATCACCGAGGTCTCGAATCCGTCCTCTTCTTCGAGGCGGCGGCGTGCGCTGCGGGCGCGGTCGCCGGTCCAGGTCTCGCCCTTGCCGTAGTGGTTTGCGAGGCCTTCCAGGTCGGGGGTCACGCCGTTCAGGAGGCACTTCGCGACGTAGCGCTCGGCTTCGTCGCGCTGCTTCTCGCGCACTTCGCGAGGCACCCGGCCCTCACTTTCCGAGCCGACCGCGACGAGCGCCGCCCCATTCTTCGAGCCGTTTCCCGAGGTGCGGCCGGAAGTAATCGAGGCGCGGCGACCACTGTTCTCCGAGGCGCGCTGGTCGCGCTTCGCGGCCCGCTCCAGTACCTGCTGGCGCTTGAGTTTCTCGGCTTCTTCCAGGGCGCGGGTTTCGGCTTCCGCCTTCTCCAGCAGGGCTTTGGCCTCGGCTTCCGCCCGGATGATGTCGGCTTGGCGCGTGGCTTCCCGGTCGCGGTCCTCCTGGTCCAAGGCGGCCTGGACGCGCAGCCGGTCGGCTTCGAGTTCGGCCTCGCGTTTGGCGCGGAGCGCCTCGCGTTCTTCCTTCTCGCGCTCCAGCCGGGCCGTGTCGCGGGCTCGCTCGATTTCTGCGCGGCTGGCCCGGTCGGCCAGCTCGATTTCTGTCTCGCGCCGCTCGCGTTCCAGCCGGGCGGCGTGCTCGCGTTCTTCGCGTTCGGCCTCGATTTTCGCCTCGCGTTCGGCCTTCGCGATCTCGCGTTCTTCGCGCTCGCGGTCGCGGTCGCGTTCCTCGCGTTCCCTCGCGTTCTTCGTCTCGCGTTCTTCGTTCTCGCGGTCGCGCTTGGCCGCTGCCTCGCGTTCGCGGTCCGCGAGGAGGCGTCCCTCGTAGATGTCGATGACGGCCTGGTGGTGCGCGAGGCGGCCCGCGACGTACTTGCGGTAGCCGGACGCGGCCTCGGAGAGCAGGATCAGCAGCACCGGGGCGATGGAGTGGAGCAGGATGCCGCCCGCGTCCGGCTTCTGGGGGACGAGGTGGAAGTGGCCGTCCGGGTAGAGGCTGGTCCAGCAGTTCATGACCCAGGTGCTCAGTCCTGCTGTCCAGCGGAGCAGGAAGGGCCAGCCCCCGGCCTTGTATCCGCCCTGTTCGGCGAGGACGCCGTCGACGTAGAGCACGGTGATCAGGGCGAGGGAGGCGAGCGGGTCGAGCATCCAGGCGACGTACCAGGGAATGTCGTGTGTCATCGCGAAGCGGGTCACATTCACACACGTGAAGATCAGTGCGCCGCCACCGAGGGCGAGGAGCGCCTTGGTGACGAGGTCGCCGACCTGCTTGAGCTTGCCGATCGCCTCCGTGGCCGTGTCGCGGTCCTGCTTGGTGGCGTGAGCGGGTGTGCCAGGCGGTCCGGTCTTCGGCCGGCGCTCGGTCGCAGTGCTCGTCATGGCTACCTTCCGTAAGGTGCGCAGGGGGTGCGGACCGCACCGTGCGCAGAGGACAAAGTGGTGCGCATCGGACGGTGCGCGGAAGAATGCGGGGCCCCTACCTGGGGCGGGGACGGGTGCGCACGGTGCGCGTCACTGCGCACCGTGCGCACCACCCGGCGGTCACTCTTCGTTGACATTTCCGGGGTCGGAGAGCGGGGAGCGGAGGATGTCGTACTGGCCGAAGCCCTCCTCGGTCTCGTCCTCGGAGATGACGCCCGCCTCGATCAGGCGGTCCCGCTCGCGGTAGAACCAGCGCTTCGTGTCGCCCAGGTCGATCCGCATGAGCAGGTCGGTCACTTCGCGCGGAGCAAACGAGAATTTGCCACTGCGCACCCATTCGTCGAGGCGGGCGTACAGGGCGTCGCGCCCCTGCGCGGAGGTGAGGCGCTCCGCGTCGTCCACGGCGAAGTCCAGGCTCAGGACCGGGGTGTCCTCGGGCGCCTCGATCTCGTCCTCCAGGCGCAGCCCCTGGTACTCGCCCGGTTCGGGGTCCTCGTCCAGGACGAGCTTCATCATCTCGGTCAGGTCTTCCACCTCGCGGGCCATGGTCTCCTCGTCCACGTCGTCCATCTCCTCGATCTCCGGGGGGTCTGGCGAGAGAACCGGCTCCGCGTACTGCTCGACCGGCTGCTGCCGGGCGGCGGGGACCGGCGCCTGGGCGGGCGCCGCCGCAGGGGCGGGCGCGCCCAGGTCGTCTTCGTCCGGTGCCGGCAGCAGCGGGGTGTCGTAGGTGAGGCGCTGGGTGTACAGCTCGCCCAGCGCCTTCGCGGTGACCTCGTCCATCGGGGTGCGGACGTCGACGGCCGCGGTGATGGCTGCCGCCAGGTCGGCCTTCGACGCGTTCTCGGTGCGGGCGGTGATGTGCCAGCGGTCCTCCGCGATCCCGAGGCCCGCCACGTACAGGTAGCCCGGCTTGCGGTTGCCCCACTGGGGCCAGGCCCCGGCCTCGATCGCCTCGTCCGGCAGGCAGTACTGCGCGTCCGAGCCGTCCCGCAGGCCGTAGCACAGGCCAGCGGGCGAGTTGGCCCGCGAGTCGGTGTCCATGTTGTTGTGCGTCGCCCGCTGGAGGCTGGTCTCGATCCAGATCCCGGCGGCACGCGCGGTGCGCAGGATCTTCTGGTACGCCTCGTTGTCGGCGGCGTAGTCCGCGGCTTCCTCGCCGATGACGACCAGGAAGTTGAGGCCGCAGCCCGGCTTCCAGTACGGCAGGCCCTTGGCGGCCAGGTAGTCGGTACGGGCCTCGATGACGGAGGCCAGGATCTTGAAGAACCGGCGGGCGGTCCCCTTGTCCTTGATGCACATGGCGATCCCGTGCCGCACCGCGCCGAAGTCCTGGTCGAACTTCGCGCAGTCGATGGCGATGACGGACGCCTCGGTGCGGGTGGCCGTCTCGGTGATGATCAGCGCGTTGCCGACCGTCTTGCCCGCGCCGTTCACGCCCATCGCGATGCCGTGCTCAACGTTGCCGTTCTTCAGGCCCTGCGGGTCGCGCAGCTGCCCGGGGATGTTGAGGACCAGGTCCTCGCCGTCCTCGTAGCGGCCGATGCGGATCGGCGAGTCCCCGAAGGACGCGCCGAAGTTGGAGGGCCCCCGCCAGGGGAAGCCCTCCTTCAGGAGATCGGCTACCTGCACCCGCAGCGACACGACGGACGAGTCGTCCTCGTCCACGGTGTGTGTGATGCGGCCCTTGCCGACCTTGAGTGCGGACGCCAGGGCGGGGATGCGGCGGGCGAGTTCCTCCGCTGTGGCACCGTCCGTGCCCTCCACGGTCGCGGTGACCGTGCCCTTGCCGTTGGACACCGGGTTCTTCAACTCGTGTTTGGCGAGCCCGATCGCGTCCTCGAGCTTGGCCCACTTCCCGCCGGCCTTCGTCTCCTTGCCCTTGGTCCCGAACTTCGACCAGAGGTTGTTGGCGAGCGCCATCCCGGTACCGGCGGTCGCCCAGGCCCCGGCCGTCGCGGCCGACTCCAGACCGACCACCGTGCCCAGCGTCACGCCTGCCGCCACGACACCGCAGTTGACGGTGTGCATCAGCCGGGTCTCGCGGTCGACCTTCGCCCGCACGTCCAGCTTGGCCATGAACTGGGTGAGCGCGAAGCCGGTCCCGGCCAGCGCCAGCGAAGTGAAGCTGGCCATCGCCGGATTCCCCGCGACGGCCAGGTGCAGCCCCTCCACCACCGCACCGCCGCCCAGCACGACGCCCCACGGACCGCCGTAGGTCAACAGCCCGGATCCCTCGGTGCCCTCCTCCGCAGCGAAGGAGTCCTTGCGACGCGACCGCAGACCCCGGCCGAACGCCTTGTCCCGGCGCGCCATCAGGCTGCGCTCCGGCCCTCGGGACCAGCCGATCGGTACGGCTTGTCACCGATGATGAAGCCCTCGTTCTTGGGCTTGACCTTCTTGTTCTGCGCCTCGATCTCGGGCTTCACGAAGTGCTTCTGGAAGCTCGCGTACATCTTCACGCCGGACAGACCGACCACCCGCGCCGCAGAGGCACCGGCACGCAGGTGCGCGCCGACGAGCTTGGCCCGGATCTTGGACTGCGCGCCGAACGTGTACCACTTGCCCTTGTACTGGCCCAGCAGCGCGGACACCCAGTCGGCGTCCATCATCATCCGCATGGACAGCTCCAGGCCGATGGCGCGGGTCAGGCGGGCGTACTGGTAGAGATCCCGATCGTTCCGGATCTCGATCTTCTCCAGCTGCATGACCAGCTTGGCGAGGTTGGTGGTGCCACCACCACCGCCGCCGCTGGAGGGCGACGGCGAGCTGGCGGGACCGGAACCAAGGGGAGTAGGAGTACCCACGGTTGGACGTCCTCTCGAAAGGGGGGAAGGGGCGAGCGGAGCTGTGCGGCTCCCCTTCACCGCCCGTCCCGGCCGGGGCCGGTGCGGGCGGATCAGGCAACCGCCGGATCCGTCGTCAGCTGGCGGCGTCGCTGCTCGCCGACTGAACGGCCTTGCCCAGGCCGTCGCCGAACGCGTCGATCGCGCCTGAGATCGGCGAGGTGGCGAGCGCGTAGCCGCACACCAGGGCACACAGCAGGTGAATCACCCGGGCATCGGACAACCGCCAGCACACGACGGTCGCGATCCCGGCGAGGATGAAAAGCGGCACGCTGATCACAGGGACCTCCAGGGTGGAAGGCCGGGCTGTCCGGCTCCCCTTCACCGCGAAGCGCCCCTCGCCGATGCCGGCGGGGGCGCTTCGCGGATCAGGCAACCGTCAGACCGGATCACCAGCCGTTGAGGACCGCCTCGTAATGCGGCCAGCCGAAGCGGGCGGCAGCCGCGAGCTCCCGGGACTCCCGGGCGCCGCGCGTCCAGATCCCGGCCGCGATGTCGTGCCCGGCGGCGGCCAGCCGGTCGGCCACGGCCTGCTGGTTCCCTGCCGACCACAGGTGGTCGGCGGCGAGGACCTGCATCTCCGCGTAGCTGTAGAGCGTCGGCGGGGGCGGGGTGATCTCGCCGAGCACGATGTAACTGTCGATGTCGGCAGCACACCAGACGATCGGGTCGCCATGCTGGTCGCGGAACTGGTCGAGGGTGAGCGTCATCTCTGTGCTCCTCGCAGTGGTGTTGGGGGGTCAGCGGGTGCGCAGCTGGCGGTTGTAGGCGTCCTGAAGGACCGCGAGCTTCTGGTAGAGCGGGGCGCCGCCGGTGCAGCAAGCGCCGCCCTTGGTGCGGACCCAGGCCCGGCAGACCGGGCAGGCCGCGCAGTGTGCTTTCCAGAGGCCAGCGGCCCGGAGGTAGCGCTGGTAGAGCGTCGACGTCGCCATCAGGCGGCGCTGGCCGACCGCACCGGCCGCCGGAGCGGAACGACCCGGTTGTACTGGTCGGTCTCGTCCCGCTCCGGCCCCCGGGCGTCGTCGTCCTGGGTCATGTCGTCGGCGATCCCGGCGCGAAGGCCGGTGGTCCCCCATCCGGTCCGCGCACGGCGGGCGGTGCGGATCCGACGGATGCTCGCGGAAAGGGCGCGGAGCCGGAGGTGCTGCTCGTGCCGCCGCTGGTCGGTGTCGGGCGACCGCCCGGCCTGGGTCTGCAACTCGACGGACAGATCCTCGAGGAGTCGGCCCTCGGTGTCGCGGTCGCGGTCGACAGCGACGGCCAGGCGCACGGCCTGGTCGACGCGGACGGCAGCAAGCTCGGGCCCGGTCAGCCCGGCGCGTACCAGCTCGTCCACGTCAGCCTCGCCATCGCCGGAGCGGAGCGCGAGTTCTTCGCACGCGGCCCGGACCGGGCAGCCGATGCAAACACGCTGCGCGGCGGTGCGGCGGGTCTGCCAGTCGGCGTCCGGCTCGTCGTCGCCGCGGAACCACATCTCAAGGTCCGAGCTGGCGCAGCGGGCGCCGGCATCGACCACGGACTGGAGCACGGCCCGACGCGTGTGCCGGGCCTGAGTGGATGTCATCCTGTTCATGCGTGGGTGCCCTTCGATGGAGGGTGACCTGCGAAGAAGGGCCCTTGGGGAGGCAACCCCGGGGGTCCTTCGTGTTGGGGCCCTGGTGGCCCCCCGCGTGTCGCCGTCCAGCACGCGAGGTGCGGACGGCGGCCACGGGTAGCCCAGGGCTACGAAGTGGGTGTTGGCGCGGTACTCGGTTTCCCAGTTCCGGGTGCCAGATCTCGTGAGACGCGGACCGCGAGCCGTCCGGGAGATCCGTCCGGACGGGATATGGGCGGTGAAGGTTTGCCGCGTCGTTCTTTTGCGTCGCGAGGGTGTCCACCCTCCGCAGACCGTCAGTCACAGCTGACGCTGCGCCCGGCGGTCTCCGCGTGGACTGCCACCACCAGTGGTAATGGCGTCTCGCGACGGTTCTCCACCACCCCGGCCGCGATGTAGTCACGGCCGGACTTCGGTGATGGATGCACTGTGGAGTTCTCAAACAACGGACGCTTCCTTCGAGCCCGTTTCACCGGGTCCCTCCGGGCGCAGCGGACGTGAATGACCAGCCGCTACGCATCAAGCAGTTGATGCGCATTGACCAGACAATGCGTTCCGACGTGATGATGCTGACACCCCGGGGTGCCACCCGTCAAGCGAACGCGCGAACAGTTCGCATTGACTGGACAATATGGGGGTGAGGGGGGTACATATGACCTATGAAGCCGATCTACCAGCGCATCGCTGACGACCTGCGCGAGCAGATCTCCGATGGCACCCTGCCGCCGGGCAGCAGGCTGCCGACCGAAGCGGACCTACGCGAGAAGTACGGCACCAGTGCCCGATCTACCGTCCGGCAGGGCCTATCTCTCTTGGTAAACGAAGGCTTGATCGTCCCTCAGCGCCCCAAGGGATACTTCGTACGAGAGATCAGGCCGCTGGTCTACCGGCCGCAAAGCGAGTTTCGGCGCCGGCCGCCCGAAGTGGACATCTACACAGACCTCCTGGCAGCCGAAGGGGACGAGCGCCGTCCAGCCCAGGACATCGAGGTGTCGATCGTGGAGCCCAACATCACGGTCAGGACACGCCTACAGCTCAAGGACGAGCTGGTTGCCGTGCGTCGCCGCACGCGCCGCCTCGATGGGGAGGCGTACAACATCAACGACTCCTATGCGCCGCTCTCCCTGGTTGAGGGCAGCGAGTGGATGACTCCTAGCGACGTTGCCCGGGGAACCAACCAGGTCCTAGCCGAGCTGGGGAAAGAACTCGTCAGAGCCTTGGACGAGATCTACGTGCGGATGCCGACGCCCGACGAGGTACGACGTCTACAACTGGGCCCAGGCACGCCCGTTGCGGAGCACGTGGTCACCACGTACGCCGCAGACGACTCGCCGGTCCAGGTCACCATCAACGTGGTGCCAGGCGACCGACACGTAATCGTGTACGAGCGTGTCAAGGATCCGCGAGACTTCGAGGAGCGCCCCCGCTCCGACTGGGGTGCCGAATGATCATCACCCCTGCCGAAGAAGCAGATCTGCCGCGGCTGCTCAAATTCCGCAAGGACACATCCGTGTGGCTCGGAGCGCAGGGGATCGATCAGTGGTCGAAGCCTTTCCCTGCTGACCACATTCTCGCCAGCATCCGCGCCGGGGAAGTATTCATGATCAAGGAATCTCCCATGCGTGATGCTGCGGCGACAGTCACTCTTGACGAGGATGCCGACGAGCGGCTCTGGACCGCCTCGGAGCGTGCGCAGCCTGCCCGCTACGTGCACAAGCTAACGGTCGATCGCGAGCACGCAGGAACTGGCTTGGGCGCGCGCATCCTCGACTGGGCAGGTGACGAAGCAGCACGTGCGGGCGCCAAGTGGCTGCGGCTCGATGCATGGACGACCAATCCGCGTCTGCACGCCTATTACCGTCGCCAGGGGTTCGTCCACATCCGTACATCGCCTGACCCGGACGTGGTTTCTGGCTGGGTTGCTCAACGACCGGCCCGAGCCTCGTCTCACGGCCTGGTGGTCCCTGACAGGATGACGTCATGACGCACGTCGCCCGCCCCCCGTAACGCGGACGAGCCGCCCCCTCCTGGCAGGGAGGGAAGCGGCTCCATTCGACTCGCAGTGGCCATACCCACGCCTGAGTCGTTGTCCGGTGAGGTGACCTCGCCGGGGTGATACCCACGTATCCGCGTGGTCACCTTCGCCAAGGGTACGCGGCGCGCCCTACCAAGCGCCACCACCCGAGGCCCATCCTGGTCACACCCGGATCACGGCTCCCCTAATCAGGGGACAGTCCCGTGACCCAGCACACCCCGATCCCACCTGATGAGTGCAAATCCTGCGTCAAAGTGTTCGCGCAGCTCAGCGCGGCGACCGAGCGCCTGAGCAACGCTCAGCTGAGTGCCGCCGTCGCGCTGAAGGACCGTGCGCTACGCATTCACATCTCCTACCTCGTGCAGCACCGCCGGGTCGAAGACGACCGGCGAACGCCGGTCCCGGGCATGACCGTCGCCCCGGCCGCCGTCACACCGGCAGAGGACATCTGGACCCCGTTGGACTGGGTCCTCACTGTCACCTGCCCGGACCGCACCTGTCGCCGCATCCTTGTCGTGCTGGCCCGTGAAGCTGACGCGGCGTGGGGCGGACAGCTGAGTCTCCGTGAAATCGCGGAGCGCGCCGGATGCAGCGTCCGCACGGCCAGCACCCACCGCGCCCACCTCATCGACGCTGGTCTCCTCCGGGCCACCGTCACCGCCGTACACCGGCCCTCCGGGCACGTCGACCGCAGCGCCGACCGGTATCTGATCCTCTCCGGTCAAGTGGCGCCCGGCGCCTCGTGGGAAGAAGACGCAGCACGGGACGTGCTCGCCCGGATCCGGTGGTGGCAGGGAGGAGCCAGCGAAGAGCGGCAGCGCGCGGTATGGCGCATCCTTCGCCGGATGCGCAACGGCTGGCCCGCGCACGAGCTGGTCGCCCGTACCGACATCGAGCCCGCCCGCACGGTGGTCTCACGGCTCCGGCTCCTCGACAAGCTGCTGCCCGGATCCGACGAGCCGTACGTCATCCCAGCCCGCGAGGCCGCGACCGGCATCGCGGCCGGGCCGGTGTTCTGTGCCGCCGGGTGCGGCGCGCAGTTCCCGCACGTCGCTCAGGTCCGGCCCGGCACCGTCTGCCGGGACTGCCGCACCGAGACCGCCACCGCCCACTACGCCCAGGCCGCTGGGGCGTACGGCACCGACTTCTGACGGGGGACCACATCATGGGCAAGATCCTCGACGCGATACGTGCCCGGACCTGGACCCGGGCACTCCCGAAGAGCCCGAGCGCCCAACTCAACCTGGTGATGCGCGCGGAAAAGGGCAGCACCCGGGCGGTGGCTGCCCGGCTCGGCGTCTCCCAGCGGACCATCCAGCGCTGGGTCAAGGGCGAGCAGCAGCCATCGGCACGGATCGCCGGTCGCCTCCAGGAGGAGGCCGCCAAATCCCACCAGCCGCGCGTCACAGCACGCGCCCGGCGAGCAGCCGGCGCCGGAGGCATACGAGTGGAGACACGAGCCACCTTCGGTTTCCGTGCCGCCCCCGGAAGTACCGACGATGCCCGCCTGCGCCGTATCACCGACGACCTGCCGCGAGAGCTGGCCGGACGCCTGTGGGACGCAGCCGCGGCCGGTGACGAGTCCCAGTTGCAGCGCCTCGTAGGCGAAGGGCTCGGGCACGCCTACTTCCGCGATGGCGGACGCCGCGCGGACGGACTCGACGTCGAGCTGACCGACATCGACTACATCGACCTGGACTGGAATCAGTAGAGCAGCCGCGGCAGTCAAAGAGCGCGGCCTGAATCGGCGGACCTGCAAGATGGAGTCATGAGCGACGAGATAGCCCAGGACCCCTGGGCTCAGCGTGTGTACATGACCTGGCTGGCGAGAGATGCCCGCTACGCGCTGGAGGCATTGGAGAGGCTGATGACCCAGGCCCACCTCGATCCGATGCCTCCAGCGGCATGGTTCTACCTCGAAAGCTTCCTTGCCTTCACCGGCAAAGTCTCCAGGATGCTCCGGCCCGTCGAGCAGAAGAGCCATGGGCAGACCAACGAGGGCGTCCAGTGGCGGCTGAAGCGTGGCGCCTACCTGCGAAGCGTCCTTGGGATCGAGGACGCTTCGCCGTTGTGTGAGCGCGGTGTTCGCAACGCAAGCGAACACTTCGACGAGCGCCTGGATGAATGGGTCGTCCACCATCCCCGACCGACGCTCACTGATCTGGAATCCGGCACCGCGACGTTCCCCGCGCCTCCGATGCGGCTCATCAACGCACAGTCCTGGACCGTGGAGGTGGTCGACGTCGTGCTGGAACTGAAGCCCGTGGACCAGGAGCTCCGGCGGATCTTGGCCAGGATCGAGGAGCTTCAGCCACTGGCCGGGCTGCAGAATCCCGAAGCCGCGGCGATGCTGGGCAGCCTTTTCTCCGTTCCGCTCGTCTCGTTCAGTGCCCCGACGCAGCGCCCTGATGAAGACGTCACAGCAGGTGTGATGCCTGCCGAATGAGCACGGACTACCGATCCATTCCGCCCAAGGGCCCGTCCGTACGGACGGGCCCTTCCCTGTACGCCTGCACAGCAGCCTGAAAGCGGCACGGGCAGGGATTCCCACCGGCATCCACCCCCAGGCGCTCTCAACGGCCTTGACAGCCGCCCAGGGTGACGAGACGCCAGGCCGCGAACCCCCAGCGGGACCACAGGCGCCCACACACTCCGAAGTCCCGCCGCAGAGAGCCCGATTCACGGGCCGTCAGACCACCGCCCCCCAGCGGCAGCAGACTTACCGTCACCGCACACATGCAGTGATGCCCCCACCAGGCCACACGGCACCAGAGGCACGGCGGCACGGCCACCGGCATAGCGGCATCAACCACGTCAGTCACTCCCCGTGTTGTACGGTTCGCGTTTCCGCAGGTCAGACTGTAGATGCAATTTCCGTGCCGCATCACCCTCTGTCATAACCGCAGGTAGACGCCGAAGATGCAATTTCCGTGCCGCCAAGGCATACGTTCGATTCACCCTGTGGATAACCAGGTCACGAATGGAGCAATTCGGACACACGCCAGCACCGACCGGCACGAGAATTGCATCTACGGTGCACCCCTCCTGACCTGCGATGATGCCAATAGCCTGTGGATAACCAATTTGCCACATGCCGCCCAAAAACATGCGGTGACCTGCAACGATTTAGGCTTGAACCCCAAAACCGGCACGTCCATTGCATCTACCCTTAGTAGGTAGCAGTTGAGCGAGCGGAGTCGAGCGGCGCCGCCGGCCGCGAAGCGGTCCGGCCTCTCGGGCGAAGCCCGAAGGCGCTGTTTGTAGCAAGCGTAGCGCGCTACAAACGATTGTACTGCGCGCAGCGCAGTACAGACCCGCTCCGCGGGCGGGTCTGTACTGCGCTGCGCGCAGTACAATCGTTTGTAGCGCGCTACGCTTGCTACAAACAGCGCCTTCGGGCTTCGCCCGAGAGGCCGGACCGCTTCGCGGCCGGCGGCGCCGCTCGACTCCGCTCGCTCAACTGCTACCTACTAAGGGTAGATGCAATGGACGTGCCGGTTTTGGGGTTCAAGCCTAAATCGTTGCAGGTCACCGCATGTTTTTGGGCGGCATGTGGCAAATTGGTTATCCACAGGCTATTGGCATCATCGCAGGTCAGGAGGGGTGCACCGTAGATGCAATTCTCGTGCCGGTCGGTGCTGGCGTGTGTCCGAATTGCTCCATTCGTGACCTGGTTATCCACAGGGTGAATCGAACGTATGCCTTGGCGGCACGGAAATTGCATCTTCGGCGTCTACCTGCGGTTATGACAGAGGGTGATGCGGCACGGAAATTGCATCTACAGTCTGACCTGCGGAAACGCGAACCGTACAACACGGGGAGTGACTGACGTGGTTGATGCCGCTATGCCGGTGGCCGTGCCGCCGTGCCTCTGGTGCCGTGTGGCCTGGTGGGGGCATCACTGCATGTGTGCGGTGACGGTAAGTCTGCTGCCGCTGGGGGGCGGTGGTCTGACGGCCCGTGAATCGGGCTCTCTGCGGCGGGACTTCGGAGTGTGTGGGCGCCTGTGGTCCCGCTGGGGGTTCGCGGCCTGGCGTCTCGTCACCCTGGGCGGCTGTCAAGGCCGTTGAGAGCGCCTGGGGGTGGATGCCGGTGGGAATCCCTGCCCGTGCCGCTTTCAGGCTGCTGTGCAGGCGTACAGGGAAGGGCCCGTCCGTACGGACGGGCCCTTGGGCGGAATGGATCGGTAGTCCGTGCTCATTCGGCAGGCATCACACCTGCTGTGACGTCTTCATCAGGGCGCTGCGTCGGGGCACTGAACGAGACGAGCGGAACGGAGAAAAGGCTGCCCAGCATCGCCGCGGCTTCGGGATTCTGCAGCCCGGCCAGTGGCTGAAGCTCCTCGATCCTGGCCAAGATCCGCCGGAGCTCCTGGTCCACGGGCTTCAGTTCCAGCACGACGTCGACCACCTCCACGGTCCAGGACTGTGCGTTGATGAGCCGCATCGGAGGCGCGGGGAACGTCGCGGTGCCGGATTCCAGATCAGTGAGCGTCGGTCGGGGATGGTGGACGACCCATTCATCCAGGCGCTCGTCGAAGTGTTCGCTTGCGTTGCGAACACCGCGCTCACACAACGGCGAAGCGTCCTCGATCCCAAGGACGCTTCGCAGGTAGGCGCCACGCTTCAGCCGCCACTGGACGCCCTCGTTGGTCTGCCCATGGCTCTTCTGCTCGACGGGCCGGAGCATCCTGGAGACTTTGCCGGTGAAGGCAAGGAAGCTTTCGAGGTAGAACCATGCCGCTGGAGGCATCGGATCGAGGTGGGCCTGGGTCATCAGCCTCTCCAATGCCTCCAGCGCGTAGCGGGCATCTCTCGCCAGCCAGGTCATGTACACACGCTGAGCCCAGGGGTCCTGGGCTATCTCGTCGCTCATGACTCCATCTTGCAGGTCCGCCGATTCAGGCCGCGCTCTTTGACTGCCGCGGCTGCTCTACTGATTCCAGTCCAGGTCGATGTAGTCGATGTCGGTCAGCTCGACGTCGAGTCCGTCCGCGCGGCGTCCGCCATCGCGGAAGTAGGCGTGCCCGAGCCCTTCGCCTACGAGGCGCTGCAACTGGGACTCGTCACCGGCCGCGGCTGCGTCCCACAGGCGTCCGGCCAGCTCTCGCGGCAGGTCGTCGGTGATACGGCGCAGGCGGGCATCGTCGGTACTTCCGGGGGCGGCACGGAAACCGAAGGTGGCTCGTGTCTCCACTCGTATGCCTCCGGCGCCGGCTGCTCGCCGGGCGCGTGCTGTGACGCGCGGCTGGTGGGATTTGGCGGCCTCCTCCTGGAGGCGACCGGCGATCCGTGCCGATGGCTGCTGCTCGCCCTTGACCCAGCGCTGGATGGTCCGCTGGGAGACGCCGAGCCGGGCAGCCACCGCCCGGGTGCTGCCCTTTTCCGCGCGCATCACCAGGTTGAGTTGGGCGCTCGGGCTCTTCGGGAGTGCCCGGGTCCAGGTCCGGGCACGTATCGCGTCGAGGATCTTGCCCATGATGTGGTCCCCCGTCAGAAGTCGGTGCCGTACGCCCCAGCGGCCTGGGCGTAGTGGGCGGTGGCGGTCTCGGTGCGGCAGTCCCGGCAGACGGTGCCGGGCCGGACCTGAGCGACGTGCGGGAACTGCGCGCCGCACCCGGCGGCACAGAACACCGGCCCGGCCGCGATGCCGGTCGCGGCCTCGCGGGCTGGGATGACGTACGGCTCGTCGGATCCGGGCAGCAGCTTGTCGAGGAGCCGGAGCCGTGAGACCACCGTGCGGGCGGGCTCGATGTCGGTACGGGCGACCAGCTCGTGCGCGGGCCAGCCGTTGCGCATCCGGCGAAGGATGCGCCATACCGCGCGCTGCCGCTCTTCGCTGGCTCCTCCCTGCCACCACCGGATCCGGGCGAGCACGTCCCGTGCTGCGTCTTCTTCCCACGAGGCGCCGGGCGCCACTTGACCGGAGAGGATCAGATACCGGTCGGCACGTGGAGAACAGGCTGTACACGGCGGTGATGAGCTGGAAACGGGTGGCCGTGCGGACGGCGCCGGGGGACAGCTCCGCCCGCGCATTCCGCAGGCCCGGCGACAGGGCGGCAGGCCCGGAAGCGGGTGACAGTGAGTTGATGGTCCGGATGTCCTCTGCCGATGTGACGGCCGCCGGCGACGCTGATCATGCCATTCGCCGGTCCGGCGGCACGAGGTAAGT
>NZ_JAPEOB010000012.1 GCF_026341775.1 Streptomyces sp. NBC_00654
TGTCGGCTTTCGGGATGGTGATGAACCTGCTCACGCGCCTTCCGCAGGCACTGCCCCAGGTTGAGCTCATCGGCGGACCTTCTTCAAAAAATCTACCTGCAGAACATCCACGCTTCGCCCGTCGAGCGGAGGCACAGCGGCTGCTCACCGGCATGATGATCAATGGATTCCCGGCCGTTGATCATCGCCGGTCGCGCCCCGAGCAGGGCAACCACCGGCGGTGTTCTGTGGATGCGCTGGAAGCCGACAGCGGCAGTCGCCTTCCGGTTCGTACTGCCGGCCTGCTACCCTCGACAGGGCACGCCCGGGTCGGGTGCTCGTGCAACCAGCAGCGGCAGTTCGGAACTGCGGTCCTCGGCGCCGGCCTCACGGGTTCTCGGCTCGACCAGCGGGCCGAGGCGAAGTTGCCCTGCTCGGTCCGGATGAGACACGCGGCGAAGGCTTCATCGCCCCGCCGAAGCCCGCCAGGCCGCTGCCGGGTCGTGGATCGCGCACCATCGCCGGGATGGGGTCGTCGCCGCCATCGCCGCCGGCGCGGCCGGGTCGCCGCGCCGACCAAGAGCGGCGGCCGCCGTTCTCGACGCCGGCCCCGTCGAGCATGGACCCCGGACAGACTGTTCAAACCTCGTCAGCACAGTGGCGGATCCGCGGGAATCCGCGAGGCCACCGCGTCCGGCAGCCACACTTGCTTTATCGGCTGGCACGCCGAGCGGCCAGGCGATAACGCAGCAGTCGCGGCAGCCAGGCCACGGGAGGCCTTGGCGATACGGCGAATCAAGCAGGGACGGTCTGGAACCGATGTCCAGGATCCATTCCCCCAACCGAGGGCGCCGTACCGGAGAAGCTGTACTGGCGAATTCCGCGGGTCCAGGGCAGCACGGAATCGAGCTGGTCGGCTCCCCTCGAGGCGCCGCGAGTCGCCCATCACTTCCGCGGTCGATAGGGAGTCAGGCGACACCAAGGTCGTCGATCATAATCGGTTCATTGCTGTTCGCGGTGACCGATCCGGATCATCCGGTACCGTCGCAAGCTTGAAAAGAAAGACGCTCGCTCGATTGAGCCCCGGAGACCACGTCGATCCATTCGAGAGGTCCATAAAACGCACGGCTATCCACCAGGCGGGATCACCGTACTTCGTCCATTCGCCCCCGCACGGAAAACTGCTCGACGCATTGACTACGATTTTCGCCGGATCAAATGCCGCGGAGGGCCGCCGCTGACTTCACGCGCACACCTGCGCCAGGACCAGGCCGGGCCTTCCCGCCCCGACCCACACACACAGCACCGGGGTCATACGACCAGGCGACGCCCGTCTTCAGATCGACTGCCCGTTCCACCGGTTCAACGACGCGGCACATCGCCCGGAATGCGCTTCTCCACTTCATCCCGGAGTCCGCCTGGCGCCGTTCCTGGCATCGGCATGTCGGGTTTCTTCGCCGGACACCGTGCCTCTGGCCGTCGAACTCGACAAGGTTTCCTCGCGCCTGGACGGGCCGTTCGCGCCCTCCGCCGACGCTCGAGCGCGGCGACACTCCTCGCCGAACACCTCGCAGTCCACGGTCTCCGCCGGGGTGGCCGTCGCGGTGCGGGTGTGACCAGAGCCGGCCAGGTAGCGCTGCTCGGCGGCGAGCCGGTCCTGTCCCGCCGGGCGGCCACCGCCTGCGGACACCGTCTTCACCCTCCACTCCCCGAGCTCTTCCTCGGGCGTCTACGCAGCGAAGTGGCGCTGCCAGTCCACCGGCCGTTCCGCCAACGCACCGGGTCTTTCCTCGAGGCCGCGTTAATACCGTCCGATGGGCCGGTTCACGGAGGGTCACCGGAGGCCAGCGATCCGGTACGCCGAGAAGCACGGGCGCAACCTGTTCTCCTTCCCATGCCCGCCGGCATCGAGTTCCTCCATCCGCCGAAATATGTCCCGGCCGCATCGCCCTGCGCGGGTCCGACAGCCAACGCCCCCAGCGGAAACCCGCTGCCGTCGTCGCCCGCAGGCCCCGCCCTTCACTCCGTGCCGTCACCGGTCTCGCCCTCGATGCGGTTGGCCGCGGCTGCGCGAATCGCCCTCCCGTTCCCCGGCACGCGACGGCCGCCCGGTGCCCGGCCCGCCAGTTCGCATCGCTCAGGCTCGATCAGGTTGTACTTCACCCAGCCGGGCGACCAGGACGGGGTCGCGGGTGTGCCCCGAACCGCAGCAACACCTCTCTTCTTCCGCGTCTTCCTCGGGTGCCTCCGCCGTCCTTGACGACGCCGGGGCGGTGCGGCGGATGTCTTCCTGCGGAATGGCGAGCAGTTCCACAGCGCTATCAAGGAGCCCGCAGCCCGGGAAGCAGCCTTTAAGCGGAGGCCGATACGATCCGGAATAGGGCGTGCCTGCCGGCGTTTCGTCTGGGCTCGAGAATACCGGCAACGATCGGCGTCGCCAGTTTGTTCTGACCGGGTTTCGGACCGCAGTCGCCGCCGATGGCCTGGACAACATCCACCGCCATTGCCTTCGGATCGATGAGTGCCACGCCGTCCACGCTCCAGGACGTCGACTGCCCTCACCCAGAACCCGGCAGTTCGACATGACCGCCCGCCCGGCCCGCGCCCCGAACGCCCGCAGCTCATCGGCTACGCATCTCCGCCTGGTGCTCCCGGACAGCCGCCCCGTCCACCACGGTGCCGCTTCGGGACCGGCCGCGTGGAGCCGGGCTGATCAGCGACCTTCGGAGTTCCGGCGCGTGCTGCCGATGGTGCGGTGGTGGAAGGTGATGCACCGCCGAAGCCGGTGCTCGCTCATCGTTGCCAGTGAGCGCTGGCTGTTCCAGCGCACCGTACTCCGCGGCGCGCGCTCCTCGATCCGTTCCTCCCCGTACAGCCGCTCGGTAGCGCCAACTGCCGCTCGTCCCGCGGCTGAGTACGACGATCTGATGCCGGCCAGCAGGCCCCGGGTGATGGCGTCCGACGAAGACGTGGCGGGCAGCACGGCGCGACGACCCTCATCGTCCGCCACGGCGCAGGCCATTTCGTCGGGCAGCCGGTCGAGGCCGCCGGGCCCGCCTCCGCGCCCAGCGCCGCGGCAGGCGCTCCATCCAGATCCGCGAGTCGCCGGCGACATGCAGCCGGCGCGTCGCGGGGATCTGCCCCTGGTCGTGGACGGCCGCCCACCTTCCCCAGCGATCCACTGCCTTGCCGACACCGTGCCCCGCCACGTCCGACGGCGCTGCGCATCGGACACGGCCGGCAGGGCGTGCACGCGAAGGCCGTCGCAGCGCCCGCGGTGCAGCATTGCGCGGCACGCGGGGCGCTGTTGGTCGACGCGTCGTCGTCCAGCGAGCACACCGCCACCATCGGCCCCGACCGCCCGACAGCCCTTCACTCCGCCTGAGCCAGCAGTCCCAGCTGTCGGCACGAGGACGTTGCGCACCGGCAGCGGCAGCGATCCGTCAAAGGTACGGGCCTACCTGAACCACGACGGTCACCGACCGCTTCTCCGGATGCGGGCGAAGCGCGATTCCATCGGCCATGAGCGTCCCCGGTCCAGAAGGTGGTGGATGTCCGCTGCGCGACCTCCAGCGCATCACATGATGCACGCCCTCGCGACGGTGATGCATCACTAGCGGGCGACAGCTGGCCTGTTCCGGCCCGTCCGGACTGGCACTGCGCTACCTGACGACAGGAGCGCACACGGACTCAATCAGCTGGGACGGTCGGAATGGTGGCCCGTCACCCTGCTCGCCGGCATTTCCACCCCGGCACTGCGTCCACGCTCGCGCTGTCGTCGGGATCTTACCCGGTCAGCCGCATGACTGACGGTCACCCCATCCTGTCGCCAGCGCCGGCGCAGCCGGAAGGGTGGAGCGCGCCGACATTCGCTCGCAGCGAAGCGAGCGCGCACCTGCGCTGAGCGAAGCGGAAACACACTCCGCGAAGCGGGAACCAAGAAAACGCGAAGCGTTTTCAAAGGCGTGAAACGCCGCCAGAACTCGCGAAGCGAATTCAGTCTCTTGCACAGCGCGCAGCGCTGTGTGTCTGCCCGCGTGCGTCGGTACCACAGCGCTGCGCGCTGTGCAAGAGACTGAATTCGCTTCGCGAATTCTGGCGGCGTTTCACGCCTTTGAAAAACGCTTCGCGTTTTTCTTGGTTCCCGCTTCGCGGGAATGGTGTTTCCGCTTCGCTCCAACACTGGGGTGCGCCCTTCGCTTCGCTGCGGGCGGGGGTGTCCGCTCCGCTCCCACCCTTCCGGCTGCGCCGGGCAGCAACAGGATGGGGTGACCGTGCATCATGCGGCTGACCGGGTAGGATCCCGAACAAACAGTCACCACCGGTGGGGCCGAGCGTGGGTGACGCAGTGCCAGGGTGGAAGTGCCGGCGGGGCGGGGTGACGGGCCACCATTCCGCCCTTCCCGACCCATGATTGAGGGTCCGTGTGCACTTTTCCCTGTCAGGAGAGTAGCACGGTGCCAGTCACGGACGGGCCGGAACGGGCCAACTGTCGCCCGTAGTGATGCATCACCGTCGCGAGGGGCGTGCATCATGTGATGCACTGGGTAGCATCACGAGCGAACATCCACCACCTTCTGAGACCGGAGACGTCTTTCATGGCCGATGGAATCACGCTTCGCCCGCATCAGGCGGAAGCGGTCGAAGCAATTGTCTCGGGGCTGGAAATCCGGCCTGGCCAGCGCATTCCTGAAAAGGGAATGCGTGGTCAGGTGCACGCCGCGTGCGGTACAGGGAAAACCTTTATCGCTGCCGGTGCGGCCCAGCGAATTTCCCCGCACGGCCGTGTGCTTGTCCTCGTGCCGACGCTGGAACTGCTGGCTCAGACGGTGCGGGAGTGGAGGGCTTTCGGGCGGTCGGGGCCGATGGTGGCGGTGTGCTCGCTGGAGGACGACCCACGTCTGTACGACCTGCGGGTGCCGTCGACCACGAGTGCCCCGCAGCTGGCTCTGCACTACGGCAGCGGGCCTGTGACGGCCTTCGCGACGTACGCCTCCCTGCCGGTGCTGATCGAGGCTCACGAAGGCTCCTACGGCCTTCCGATGGACGTGTGGGACCTGGTGGCAGTCGACGAAGCCCACAGAACCAGTGGATCGCTGGGGAAGGCGTGGGCGGCCGTCCACGACCAGGAGCAGATCCCCGCGATGCGCCGGCTGTATCTGACGGCGACTCCGCGGATCTGGATGGAGCGCCCGCCGCGGCGCTGGGCGCGGGAGGCGGGCCCGGCGGCCCTCGACCGGCTGCCCGAGGAAATGGCCTGCTCCATGGCGGACGAGAAGATCTTCGGGCCGGTGCTGTGGGCCATGTCCCTGTCGGACGCCATCACCCGGGGCCTGCTGGCCCGGTATCAGATCGTCGTGGTCGAGCTGCGGGACGAGCGGCTGACACTGGAGCGGCTGTACGGGGAGGAACGGAACGAGGAGCACGTACGCGGGGAGCGCCTGGCGGTGCTCCAGGCCGCGCTCCTGGAAACGATGAGCGAGCACCGGCTTCAGCGGTGCATCACCTTCCACCACCGCACCATCGAGGCACGCGCCTTCTCCGAGGGACTGGGGCGGATCGCGGCCCGGCTCCACGCGGCCGATCCCGAGCGGCACCCGGGGCAGGTGTGGACGGGGTGGCTGTCCGGGGAGCACCAGGCGGAGATGCGTGCTGATGAGCTGCGGGCGTTCGGGGCGCGGGCCGGGCGGGCGGTCATGTCGAACTGCCGGGTTCTGGGTGAGGGCGTCGACGTCCCGAGCGTGGACAGCGTGGCACTCATCGATCCGAAGGGGTCGGCGGTGGATATTGTCCAGGCCATCGGGCGGGCACTGCGTCAGAAACCCGGTCAGAACAAACTGGCGACGCTGATCGTGCCGGTATTCCTCGGAATGGACGAAACGCCGGAAGACATGCCCTATTCCGGATCGTATCGGCCTTTGCTAAAGGTTCTTTCCGGGCTGCGGGCTCATGATGAGCGTGCTGTGGAAATGCTCGCCATTCCGCAGGAAGACATCCACCGTACCGCCCCGGCGTCGTCATGGATCGGTGAGGCACCCGAGGAAGACGCGGAAGAAGAGAGGGTGTTGCTGCGGTTCGGGGCACACCGCGACCCCGTCCTGGTCGCCCGGCTGGTGAAGTACAACCTGATCGAGCCCGAGCACGCGAACTGGCGGGCCGGACACCGGGCGGCCGTCGCGTACCGGGAACGGGAGGGCGACCTCGCGGTGCCGTACAACCACATCGAGGGCGAGACCGGTGACGGCACGGGTGAGGGCGAGGACAGGAGCGACGACGGCAGCGGGTTTCCGTTGGGGCGTTGGCTGTCGGACCAGCGCAGGGCGATGCGGGCCGGGACGCTGCTGCCGGAGCGGGCGGCGGACCTGGAGGAACTCGACGTCGTCTGGGACCCGGCGGACGCGGCATGGGAGGAGAACTTGGGTGCCGCCCGTGCCTACTTCGCGGCGTACGGGACGCTGGCCGCTCCGGTGACCGCGGCGATGATGGACCGGCCCATCGGACAGTGGCTGGCCAACGCCCGGAAGAAGAGCGGCCTCGGGAAAGACCCGGTCCGGGCGGAGCGGCGGGCGGAGCTGCTCGCCGGGATCGATCCGGACTGGCGGCCGGACTGGCCGGTGGACTGGCAGCGCCACTACGCCGCCCTGGCAAGCCTCGTGACGCCCGGGAAGGAGCTCGGGGAAGTGGAGGCCGGGGCGGTTGTCCACGGGATGGACGTGGGGCGGTGGCTGGCCGCCCAACGGCAGGACTGGGACCGGCTCGCCACCGGGCAGCGCGAGCGCCTGGCCGAGCTCGGGGTCACACCCGCACCACGGCCGGCCACCCCGGCCCGGAAGGCCCGGCAGGGACGTGGAGCTGCAACGGGTGGTGCGTTCGGGCGGGGTGTCGCCGCGCTCGCTCAGTACGTCGAGCGGGAGGGGCACGAACGGCCCGTCCCGAGGAAGCACGAAGAGCCTGTCGAGTTCGACGGCCAGGAGCACGTGGTGAAGCTCGGTGTGTTCATCAGCAACACCAAAACCCGACGCCACCGACTCACCCAGGAACAGCGCCAGGCCCTCGCCGGACTCGGGATGGAATGGGCGTGACACCGGGCGTGGCCGGTCGTTGAACCGGTAGGACAGACGTCACGTCATGTCGCAGAGAGACCCCGGGCGTCGCCGCCCGGGGTCTCGTGCTGTTGGTGCTGTGTGTGGGTCAGGCGGGCTGGAGGCCGGCGGTCACGAGGCTGCGGATCATCTGTGCGCGTGAGGTGCCCTCAGCGGCGGCCCGTGCGTCCGCACGTCCTTGGCGGCGGTCTTGATCCGGCGAAAATCGTAGTCAATGCGTCGAAGCAGTCACTTTCCGTGCGAAGAAGCTTGACGAATGGACCTTGGAATTTCTGAAGGGCCACCCGGATGCAGTGGTCTTGCACCTGGCGTGTGGACTGGATAGCCGTGCATTCCGCCTGGACACACCATCTGATGTCGAATGGATCGACGTAGATGTCCCGGAAGTCGTCGAGCTGCGAAGCCGGCTGTACCAGAAACGCGACGGATACCGGATGATCGGGACATCGGTCACCGCAGACGGCTGGCTGGACTCGGTGCCTGCCGATCGACCGACACTAGTTGTCGCCGAAGGTCTGACTCCCTATCTCGGGGAGGCCGACGGAGAGGTGATGCTGAGGCGACTCACTCAGCGCCTATCGAGGGGAGCCATTATGTTCGATGCTGTACTCCCCTGGACCCTCAGGTTCGCCAAGTACTCACAGCTTCTCCGAGCTACCGGCGCCACATTCAGTTGGGGAATAGGGGATCCCCGGTCACTGGAGCATCGAGTTCCAGGGCTGCGCTTCCTGGAGCAGTGGTCCCTGCTTGATTCGCCATATCTCGCCAAGGCACGCCCCCTCGAACGAGCCGTGGGTACTGCCATGCGAGGCGTTCCCCAACTGCGCTACGCGCACCGACTGCTGCGTTATCACTTCTGAAAAGGCCGCTTCAGCTGTTGTGCTCTGATCGCTGGGAAGGGTGTGGCTGCCGGACGCTGTTGGCGTCCGGCAGCCACACCCTGAGGGCTCAGGAATGCATGTTCCTCGGATTCCCTAAAAACACGGATCCGCTAAGCATCCCTTATTGCTGACGAGGTTTTAGACAAGTCCGTATCCGAGGGGTCCATGAACGAGGATGGCGTCAAGGCTGGCTCGGCGGCCGCACCCTTCTTGGTCAGCACGGCGACTCCGGCCGCGACCAGCGCAACGATGGCAGCGACGGTGAAGGCCAGCCCCATCCCCGAAATGAACGATGAGTGCACCACGTCCGCGACCGTGTCAGCGGCTTGGCCTGACGAGAACTTCGATGGCGGGACGACACCAACCTTCGCCGCGTCTTCCCATGCCGCCATCTCATCCGGACCGAGCTTAGGCAACTTCGCCTCAGCCCACTGGTCGGGCAGGACGCTGCTCACCCGTGAGGCCATGAGGACGCCGAGGACCGCAGTTCCGAGACTGCCGCCTACCTGCATCGCGGACTGCTGCAAACCGCCCGCGACGCCGGCCAGTTCGGCCGGGGCGTTACTCACGATGACATCCGTCGTGCCCACCATCACGGGGGCGAGGCCGAGGCCGAGCAGTACGAACCAGAGAGAGGCGATACCCATACCGCTGTCGGCTTCCAGCGTCGACATCCCCCACAAGGACACCGCGGTAAGGATCATGCCCACCATCAGGGGGAGGCGCGGTCCGAAGCGATTGATCAGCACCCCGGAGACCGGGGCTCCGATGATCATCATGCCGGTGAGCGGCAACAGGTGCACTCCGCTCTCGACAGGGCTCAAGCCGTGGATGTTCTGCAGGTAGAAGGTGACGAAGAAGAGTCCGCCGATGAACGAGAACGCCATCAGCACCATAAGGACAGTGCCTGCGGAGAGCGGCAGTGAACGGAACATGCTCAGCGGCACCAGTGGTTCGTTCGCTCGACTCTCACGCCATCCGAAGCCGACGAAGGCGAGCACGGCGGCGGCCAGAAACCCGAGCGTCCGAACGTCGCCCCACCCCCAGTCCGGTGCCTTGATGAGACCCCAGACCAAGCAGAACATCGCTCCCGAGAGGAGCACGACGCCGGGCACGTCGAAGGATTTGGGGGCCCTCCCTGCGCGCGCATCCTTCAGGATGACCACACCGAGAACGAGTGCTGCAAGACCGACCGGCACGTTGATAAAGAAGACCGCTTCCCAGCTGACGTGCTGGACCAGTAGGCCGCCGACAATCGGGCCTGCGGCGGTGGAGGCACCGACGACGCCGCTCCAGATACCGATCGCCATGTTGAGCTTGTCGGGCGGGAACGTCACGCGCAGCAGTCCGAGTGCCGCCGGCTGCATCAGCGCGCCGAACAGCCCCTGGAGGACGCGGAAGGCGACGATGGCGGTGACGCTTGTAGACAGCCCGATCACCGCCGAGGTGACGGCGAAACCGGCTACGCCAACAAGGAAGGTTTGGCGGTGTCCGAACCGGTCGCCCAGCTTGCCGGCAGTGATCAGCGATACCGCCAGCGCCAGCAGGTACCCATTGGTGATCCACTGCACGTCGGCCAGAGAGGCATGGAGATCCTGCTGAATCGCGGGGTTCGCGATGGCAACGATCGTGCTGTCCAAAGCCACCATCATGACGCCTACGGCGACCGCGAGGAGGCTCAGCCAAGGACGTCCGCGCGGCCCAGGAGCATGGGAGTACGTGACTCCCGACGGCGCGTCGTGCGCTGCCGCACTCATTCAACGCCCTCCTGAGACTTCAGGCATACCAGGCAGATGTATAACGACGAGAACATGCGCCGAAGGTAGCAGCAGTGACTGACACTTGACAATCAGTCCCATAAGTCAGTGACTGGCGGGCGGTAGAGTGCGCTTGTGGACTCCCTCGAACCCAATATCAGCACTGGCCTGCGCCAGCGAAAACTCCGCCGCACTCGTGAGCAACTGATCAGTCAGGCTCTGGAGTTGTTCCTCTCGCAGGGCTACGAGCACACGACCGTGGATCAGATCACCGAGACGGTCGAAGTTCACTCGCGTACCTTCTTCCGCCACTTCGCCAGCAAGGAAGAGGTGGCTCTCACCCCCATCAGCAGCATCGACGAGGCGTTCCTCACGGCCCTGGAGGCCCGCCCGGAACACGAGAACCCGCTGCAGGCCATGAGCGGTTCCTTCCGCGCGGTCTTGGACCGCGTACGCGAAGGTGAACTGGATGGCGTGGACGGTGCCCTGCACATGGCGATGATGCGGTTGGTGGAACGTACTCCCGAGCTCCTCGCCGAGTACCTGCGCCGCAGCGAGGAGATGGAGAAGCGGCTGACGAGGATCATCGCAGCGCGCGAGGGAGTCGACTTGGCCGATGACATCCGTCCACAACTCATCGTGGCCGTGTTCAAGGCGGTCGGCCGAGTCATCAGCCGTGCCTGGTACCTGCGATCCGAAGGCGAACTGCAGGCGATCTCGCTGGCCTTCGAATCTGCTCTTGACGTGCTACACCCGGAGTTGTTCGGTGATTGGCCGCGCCAGGAAGCCTGACCAGCCCGGCCTTAGAGGCGGGCCAGGTTTCCTGCACCTGTGCGTTCAGCGCGAGCCCTGGCCCGCCGCCAGGCGCCACAGCGAAGTCACCTCCGCCTTGCGCGCGGCGTGCAGCGGGTCGGCGGGGTCGTGAGCACGGGGGTGATTCGGCCGCACGTCAAGGCGCCCGGCGACTCTCAGTCCGGCTCTGTCGAACTGCTCGAGCAACTCGGTCCGAGAGCGGAGCCCGAGGTGCTCGGCGAGGTCGGACAGGATGAGCCATCCTTCACCGCCAGGCTCGAGGTGTGCGTCAAGACCGTCGATGAAGCCCCGGAGCATCCGGCTGGCCGGGTCGTAAACGGCATGCTCGAGCGATGTCCGGGCCCGGCCTGGAAGCCACGGAGGGTTGCAGACGATCAGCGACGCCCGACTGGCGGGGAACAAATCGGCTTGCTGAACATCGACGATGTCGGACAGGCCCAAGCGCGTGACGTTCTCCCGCGCGCAGGCAAGAGCACGCGGGTCCTGGTCCGTCGCCACCACCCGCTTGACACCACGGTGGGCCAGTACGGCAGCGAGCACGCCGGTACCAGTACCGATGTCGAAGGCCGTACCCCGTGACAGAAGCGGTGCTTCAGCCACCAGCTCGACATACTCACCCCGCACGGGGGAGAACACGCCGTAGTGCGGTGTGATCGATCCGCCGAGCGCAGGTATATGGAGCCCCTTCTTGCGCCATTCGCCAGCACCGATCACCCCCTGTAACTCGCGCAGGGACACCACATAAGGCTCACCGCTCGGCCCGTACGCCTGCTCACAGGCCAGCCGCACGTCCGGGGCCCGGCGCAGGGGAATAACGTGTCCCGCTTCGAAGGGCAGGAGCAGCATGCCGAGGATCCGCGCGCGCTTCGACTGTGCCTGACGGTGTAGATGGAACGTGTGGGAGGGCGATTTCCCAGGCTGCGGGGCCTTCCGGTCGACGCGCCGCGCCATCGCCTGCAGCAGTTGACGGGCATTGTGGAAGTCACCGCGCCATAACAGCGAGGTTCCTTCGCAAGCCAGGCGGAAGGCCGTGTCCGCGTTCATTCCGTCGTCGGCGACCACAACCCGCTTCGGCGGCGGTGCATTGCTCTCCGACCGCCACCGGGCACAGTGCTCATCTTCTGGACTCTCGAACCACTGAATGGTCTGTTGTGCGCTCACGTCCCCATCATCCCGTGTGACGGACAGCCTGATCGCCGGCTCTTCTTCGTGTCTCCGCTTGACAGGCGGGCCACAGTGAAAGATCCCTTGTACGAACCAGAGGGGAAAGTGCGCCAGATTCTGGTCGCGGAGACGGGGGTCGCAGTTGATCCCCGCTCTCCTCATGCTCTCCTGACCAAGGTTAGTACATTCGGCGGTTACCGATATCCAACGCTACCGTCATCGACTGGTGGCGAGGATGTCGCCGCGGTCACCCTCAAGGCCACGTTGGCGCCCATCGCCCGCCCGCTGTGGGCGGGTTCCTCCCACGCACCCCGCCCGGGCACCGCCGACACCCGGTGCTGCCCGCATGGAGCGGAAGAACCGCACCAAGAGGCACACGGCGAACGCGCCATCACGCTGGAGGCCCCCCGGGCGACCCTGTCCAACAGCTCCCGATGCCAGTCCCGCCCGCACTCACCACTTACTGGTGAGCTCCTCGAGGGGATCCCCTGCGTGTGTCCGGTTGACCCTGTCCGAGGCCGCGATGGCATCCGTGATCCAGGCCTGGGCGCGCAGGGTGCTGCCGAGATGCGTGGCAACGGCGGCGGTGATGTCCTTGAGCCGGGCGTCGTGGTTGAAGACATCAAAAACGAACCCGGCGAGCGGTCCGAAGTTTCCGTCCCGGGCCTCTTTGACAGCGCAGGACATGTTCGAGCGTATGCGGTAGATACCCGCGGCTTCCTCGAGCCCGTGCCAGAACTGGGCATCATCATGCCCGGGAAGGTCGTTGAGGAGGGCGGCGAGCTGCTGCTCGTCGTCAGTCACGGTCGGCTCCTTCAGGTAGACGTCTTGCTGTTCAGCGTGTGCGGGGCATGGTCATCCGGTCTTGCCCTTCGTCATCCGGTCTTGCCGTTCTTGGTCTCGGTGCGGTCGTGCATCTTGCCCAGGAGGTCGCCGAGGACGGAGAGGGATTCGGAGTCGGCTGGCCGATCTGGTCCATGACAGTGAGGGCCTGGAGGGCAGGAGCGATCTGCTGAGTCAGGGCGAGAGCGTCAGAAGCTCGGCGGCGTACATGACCTGTCCGTGCTCGGGGCCGTCCAGGTCCGTCAGGTCCCGCGGTTCCGGGTGGGGTGCTGCCGGAAGTGGACGTTCATGTGGAACGGGGTGTTGTAGAGCTTGCCGGCACGGAACCAGTGCATGAAGCCGGCGGTTTTGAAGGAGTCCTCGTAGTGGTCGCCGTCCTTGACGGGGGCGGGGTCGTGGTCCAGCGGTCCAGGCGCCGCCGAAGTACAGCCAGGGGGCCTGGACTCTGCTGCTTGTTGTCGGGCATGTGGTTTCCGTTCGTGGTGCTGGTCGGGCGGGTTGCGGGCGTCTTCAGGAGAGGGCGGTCGGCCTGCGGGGCGGCGGGACGGCGCGCAGCAGTTCCCCCAGTGGGCGTGAGCCGGCCGCCCACGCGGTGTGAGGGTGTGGCGGTCGACGACATGGAGCCGCGGTTGCCCAGCGAAGGTGATGGCCGGGCCGGTGACGCGGCCGTTCGTCACGATGACTGCGAAGTCGGCGCCGTGGACCTGGAGGTCCGGCGTGCCGACGCCGGACCCTGCGAGGCCGGCGGCACGGTGTTTGCACTGGATGACCCAGTGGCGGCCGTAGGGGTCGGTGGCCTTGACGTCGGCGCCGTTGTCCCCGACTCCTCCGACCTGGACCGCGTCGGTGCAGCCGTCGCGGAACATCAGATCGCGCACCGCGTGCTCGAACTCACGGTGGTGCAGCCGGTCCAGGTGCTCCACCGGGTAGCGCAGCGCCCGGGCGGCCCTCTGGCGGAGCTGTGCGGTGCGGCGCCCGTGCCACAGCACTCCCCCGGCGGCTGCGGCGGCCAGGACGACGGGCACGATCCACGGGCTCGCGGCGATCCAGACGAGCAGCCGCCCGGCAGCCCACAGGCCGGCGGCCGCGAACAGCAGGACCTGCGCGCCGCGTTGCTGCCGCTGCCTGCGGGAACGGGTAGTCCGGCGCCGAACGGGGCGGTGTGAGGGCCTTCGTGGGGTGGGGCGGCGGCGTGGCGGGCGGCGGGTGGCCATCAGGTGCTCCGGGAATCAGCGGCTGGAGTCGGAGACGCCGGAAACGAGCCAGGAATTCCAGGATCCCCTCGCCCACCGGGGTCGGGGCGATGACCACGCCCAGTGCGAGCACGATGACGACGGTGAACTTCTCATCGGTCCGGCTGCGGGCCTGCGTACGCCGTCGGAGCCGGAAGACGACGATGACGGCGAGCAGCAGCCCCAGATTGATCGTCAGCATCCCAGCCCCGCCCCCGGTCGTACGCCCACATCTGAGCCCAACCGGTACAGGGCGGGCTGCTCAACCCTCTGTGTATCCCGGATCCCCCACCCGCACCGTCCCGTTAACGGACGATGACGCAAAGTAACCTGTTGGCCGAAATGATCAGGGCCGGCACCCGGGCGGCACCCGACTGCCCGAGAGGCTCGACCTGCTGCCCAACCAGACGATTCAAAGGTGCTGGAGACCCCGGTGCCGGGCCACCTCGTGGGTGACAACCGGCGGGACAGCCAGCCCCCTTGGGCACCGACTGGCACGCCGGACAGCGACGCCGCGCACCGCTGTTCAGCAGGTACTGCTGGCGGCCCGCCGGGTGAGCAGGCATACAGGCGGGCGGAGGCGCGAGACGGAGGCGCGAGACGGCAACCCAAAGCAATTCCGCCACGTTCCGTTGCGCGCCTATCACCCATAGCGACAGGTCGTTAGATTCCCCGGGCGTGACCAACCAGCCCCCGCCTTGAGAGGACAACAAAGATGCACCGTACCCTCGTATCGGCCCTGACCACTTGTTTCGCCGCCGCCCTGACCCTCGCCGGCACCGCCTCCAGCGCCATCGCCGCGCCTGCGCCCGCCGGTACCGCCGACTGTCCGAGCGGCTATCTGTGCGTGTGGGACCAGATCAACTACCAGGGCAACATGTACAAGTTCTCCGGCTCGAACTCCTCATGGGCCGCCTGGGCCATCAACAACCACGACTCGTCCTGGTACAACCACGGCACCTCCGGACTGAACGCCTGCGTGTGGCGGTACGAGGGGTACCTGGGCAGCGTCAAGGTCATCAGGCCCGGCACGTCCTCCCCGAGCGACTCAGGCCACGCCCACTTGGGCAGCTCCAACAGCTGGGGCAACTGTTAGGCCCGCGGGCCGACCCCTTGTCAGGTCGGCCCGAGGGGGCGCCTGGTTCAAGACCGGGCGCCCCCGCCGTACAGCACGGACAGCCCTTGAGAATCCCCCTGACCGATCGCGACGGGGCCGTGGGCGGTGGTCAGATCCGCCAGGACCGGATGCGGTCCGCGGCGACCAGTCGCAAGGCCGGTTGTGGCTGCGGACGTGGCTGTGCGAGCGCGGGCGTTGCGTGTTCGGCTCGGCCCGAGACGCTAGCTGGTCTTCGCTGCGGCAGCGCTGACCGGGAGGCCGGGCACCGGTAGACGGGCGACACGTCGCCGCCCGGCGGCTGCCCGCAGAAGCTGACCGGTACGCCGGAGGGCGTACCGGTCAGCTTCTGGATGGGCGGCAGATGGAAGAGGTCGAGCCGGTCGCGGATCGCCCGTGGCTGCGCCTGCTGGTCTCCGGGGTGTTGGTCGTCGGGCCGCTTTGACGAAGACCCGTCGGCCGCTGGCCAGGCGGACCGCGGCGGCGAGCTGGTGGCCGAAGCCGCCCGCGGGGGTGACGGTGTCAGTGACGGGTGCGCCCAGGGCGTCTTCGAGGCGGGCGCGGAGCGGGGTGGGGACGTCGGTCCATTGCAGGCGGCCGCTGGTGGGAGGCACAAGCATGGGAGCAGCTCTCAAGGTTCAGGAAGCGGGGGCGGGTGACGACACTGAGCCGCTGCGGTGCCACAGGTCGCTGCTTCCTTTCTGGGGCGCGGGCTCGCCCGCGTTCATGTCGAGGTCGTGAGTGTGTTGTTCGCAGGCGGAGGCCCTACGGTGGCGTGGCGCCAGGGGGCTTCAGGGTCGGCGAGGGTGTCGAGCATCAGCTCGCACCAGGTGGAGGCGGTGCCGACGGCGAAGCGGGCGTGCCGGGGTCCGAGCCCGGTCGGGGCGGCCAGCCGCCCGTGGCCGGTTCCGTACCGGTTGCGTAGTTCCGCGACGCCTATGGCAGCGGAGGACAGGGCTCCCAGGATCTTTTTGATGCTGTTGGCGTTGTCCGGGCTGGTGCCGTGGCGTGCGGGAGGCAGTGCCGCAGGGTGGAGGTGGAGTGCTTGCTGCGCCTGCTTGATCAGGGCGGGCAGGTCCTGGCGTTCGTCTACCGGGAGGTTCCGCTTGAGGAGTACGAGCTTGGCGGTTGCCTCGATGAGCTGCTTGGCGGCTCCGATGGCGTCGTCGGGGTACTCGGCCCCGAACCTGCGGACCCGCTCCAGTTCGGCGTGGATACCCGATGCCTCCGTCAGGGCGTCGACGTGGATGGTCAGGTGGGCAACGCGCGCCGTGTGCAGGCGCAGCTCGTCGTCCAGGCGGCAGCCGTCGCGCGCGAACGCCTCCCGCAGTTCCGTCACCGTGTCGGCAGGCAGGCCGTCTTCGCCGTACTTGCGGTTCTCCCGGTCAAGGCGGCGCAGCATGCTCTCGAACACCCGCAGGGCCCGGGTCACGTGGTCTGCGTCGGTCCAGTCGACGGAGGCGGCGTAGGCGTCGAAGAGCTGCTTGCGGACGCCGCCCTCGCCCTGTGTGACGTCGGGGTGTTGCGTGAAGTGCTCGTTCTCCCAGTACTCAGCGATCGCCCCTGCCGCGAGAGTGCTCATCAGTGCCCGGACGGCGTTGCGGGCGGTCCGGGAGAGCAGTTCACGATCGGGGCTGGCCATAGGGGCAGATTACGGGGCTGGTGTACGGGACACCCTGGATTTTTGCCTTCTTCACCTGTGCTGGCGTCGACTGCGGCCGCCCTTGACTGACCGCTGCACGAGCGGCGCGTCACCTGGTCAGCGGTCGATGGGGAGGACCCGGTCCAGACCGGTTTCGCGCATGATCTGCCTGATGGAGTCGTCCAGACTGTTGCCCGCGCTGATGACCGTCTCGGAGGCATCGGGCAGCAAGTCCTTCTCGGCATCGGCCTTCGTGGCGTGCCGGAGCAGCGTCTGCGCGTACGGCACGTCGAGGTAGTAGCAGCGCGAAACGCCTTGGTGGGCACGCACCAGATCCCGGAGCATCCCGCCGTAGCGGTCGGCATACAGGATGCCTTCGACGACGACGTGGAAACCGTGGTCCAGTGCGTAGCGGGCGGTCAGGTCGATCAGGCCGATGTTGGTGGCGCCGGGCCGGTCGCGTTCGCGTAGCACGGTGCGGCGGAGATTGTCCTGGGCGACGATGGCGAGGTTGCGCCCGAACTTCTCGCGCAGGCCGGCTGCGATGGAGGACTTACCGGAGGCGCTGTTGCCGCGACCACGATCAGGCGGGTGTCCGGTGTTCCCACCGTGCCCGGCGGGGCCTGCGTCACGTGTCGTCGCCCGCGAAGCTCACCTCCATGCGGTTCTCGTGGAAGTGCTCCCAGTCCATGACCAGGCGGAAACGGCGGTGGGCCTCCAGGCGCTCCGCGTCGGCCGGCTCCTGGCCGCGCTGCACGCGGGCGTCGCCATCCTCCACGAGCTCCGCGACCGCGATGCGGACGTCCTCGGCGGGCAGGCCGGTGGCGGCCGCCAGGCGGTCCAGGGATGTAAGGAGCTCCTGCGGTTCACCCAGATCGTCGACCAGGTGGTTGATAAGGGTATTGACGAGCGGGCCGGTGCGCAGCTTCCAGCGGATCTTGTCCAGCCGCTGGGTGAGTTCGGCGTCCAGGGGCAGCAGGTCGCCGGGGAGCGGGAGGGCTGCGGACATCGACCACCGGGTGCCGTCCGGTGTTTCCTCACGGCGGGCCATGCCCCATGTCAGGTAGAGCTCGGACAGGTCCCGCACGGTGGTGGGCACAGGGTAGCCAGCGGCCGAGAGCATGGTGCCGAACTGCTCCCAGCGGGCCGCCTCGCACGCCTCGCGGCCTTCCGGCGCTTCGTCGTAGTCCCACTCCTCGTCCGGCCACGAGAAGGTGAGCGCGCCGTCGAGGTCGCCGCCGATCATGTCCCAGTGGCCGTCGAAGAGCTCCTGCACCAGGTCGTCCAGCGAGCCGGTGAAGCCGGGCTGGCACGCGGTCCCGATCAGCATGGTCAGGGGGAAGCCCTGGCGGGGCAGGACGTGGTCCCAGCCCGAGACGAACCAGTCGTTGTGCATCGCCAGGTCCCGGCGCGGGCCGGGCACCGTTGAGTTGTCAGTCATCCGCAGCTCTTCCTCCAAAACGGTCCAACGCTCGCAGCGTACGCACTACGCCGCGGCACTCCTGCACGGCCGTCCCACCCAGGCCTGATGCTCCGGGGCGACGTGTAGCTGCTCGCGGAGGCGTCCGCGCAGGACACCGACGCGCGTGCGGCCCTCCAGGACCTGCAGTCCGCTGTCCGGCGGGTCCAGCAGGCTTCGATCGAGGAGGAGCGGCGCTCGCAGCCACGTCCCGTGTTCTGCCCAGTACCGGCCGATCTGCGGGGGCCGGACCTTGACCCAGTGCACCGGATTTTCAGCGAAGTGCTCAACACAGCCGGCGTCGGACTCGCCTGTCGGCATGGTGCAGAAGTCCCCGGCCGGGATCGGCTCCAGCTGCCAGGTGACGTTGCACAGCTCGAGGTCGCTGTAGTCGGCCAAGAAGTGGGCACCGTGGTCGAAGAGGAACTGCTCTACGACGTCGTCTGGCCACTGCAGCGGGGCCAGTTCCGGGTCGGCGCTGAACTGGGCGTAGGTGTAGCTGAAGCCGCTGGCCTGGCGTCGGGCGAACAGTGGGCTGAGGTCGCTGAACTTCATGCCGTCAGATGTACAGGTAGTTCCGGGCTTTGTTCCCCCGCTCCCCATCTCGTGTACCAGGCCCTGGAGGTCAGAGAGCACGAGGTGGGTGCCGCTCATCGAGTGCCCTCCGCGTCGTCCTGGTCGTGGTCGCCGGTAGTGGCGTCCAAGGCATGGGCGGCGAGGAAGCGGGCGTAGCCGCGGATGGCGCGCTCCAACAGCGCCGGGGAGGGTCGGCCGAAGTCGGGCGGCTGAAGGCCGGGGCCTTGGGGTGCGGGGACGGCGGGTGGGGGTGCGTTCATGAGCACCGTCGCCGTTGCTGGGGAGCGGAGCTCCAGGTGCGGGGCGGCTGGGCGGAGCCGAGCGGGTCCTCGAAGCTGAGGATGGCGTGCGGTTCACAGTTTGAGGGCTCTGCGTGAACGGCGCGGAGCCGCGCTCGCAGCGTGGGGTCGGTGACCAGGGTGAGCGCGCGGGTGTGGTCTGCGGCTGTGGTGGCGAGAAGGTCACGCTGCTGTTCCAGGTAGGCGGTCAGGAAGTCGTGGGTGGGTCCGTTGGTGTCCGGGAGGATGCGGGCGGTGTAGATCATGGTGAGGGGGAAGGCCCAGCAGGCGTGGAGGAAGCCGAAGGCCGGGCGCCTCGTCTTCCTCCACGGGGAGTAGAACTCCGTCTTTTCGCTGATCTTGCAGGCGGTGGCGGTCAGGGCATCGTTGAGCCAGTTGTGGCCGGCCTCGTGGATGAGGTCGCGGCCCAGTACGGCGGGGTCGCCGACGTGGTCGCAGAAGACGGTGCCGGGAAGCCTGGTGATGGACCAGCTGATGAGGGTGTCGCCCAGGTTCTTGCGCCGCAGGAGGCAGGCGACGACGGCGTGGTCGGCCAGGAGGTCGGCGAACCCGGCCCGGGCGCCCATGGCGTACGCGGTGGCGGCCAGTTCCTGTTGTTCCCCCGGGGCGGCGGCGGTGTCGGGGCCCAGGAGGTAGTAGGGGGTCTCCGAGAGTGGGGAGCGGAGCATGCCGTCCGGGTCCGGGGCGACCACGATGCGCGGCCCGACGACGGTGGGCGTGGTCAGCGCCGACGCGTTGGCGTCGGGGTGGGCGCGGTACCAGTCGAAGGTGGCGGTGTCCTTGGCGCGCGCGGCGGTTTCGGCGCCTTCGAGGGCGTGGTGGGCCAGGCAGTAGATGGTGGCCGTACTGCGCGCGGGGGCGCTGCCGGCCTGGAGGACGGTGTGGATCTGGCTGGTTCGGTCCCGGTGCAGGTCCTGGACCGGGGCGAGGGCGAAGTCGATGGCGGGCATGAGCACGAGAGGTCCTTCCGACGGGGCTGGGCCTGGGGCCGGACCCGGCGGGTCCGGCCCCAGGCGGTGCTCACCGGCAGTTCACCGCCGGCGCGGTGGTGCCGCTCAGGCGTGGCTGCCCATGGCGGGCTCGGCCGCCTCGGTGGTCGTCCAGCCCTCGGCGGAGATGCTGGAGGTGTGGGCGGTGGCGCGGACGGTCTCGTCCTCGCCGCGCAGCTCGCCGACGGCGTTGAGGAACTCGTTGATCCGGTAGCGCGGCCGGCTTGCCGAGGAGCCCAAGGTCACGCGGCACGGACCGACCACCCTGACCCGCTCCGCCGAGCTGGACGAGAAGGTCGGGAAGTGGCTGGCCGATCCCGCCCATACGGTCCCGGTCCACGCGAACAGCTGGAACCGGGCCGAGGCCGGGGCGCCCGTCTGGACCACCCTGAGCCAGTTGATCACGGACGGGGCCAGTGCCTGCCTCTTCGGCCGCGGAAACCACGTCAACGGCCGCCAGCAAGCCCGCCGGGACATGGTCTTGGAGGCCAGCGCCGAAGGAAAAGTACAGCCGATCGCGGGACGTGACGGGATCACGGCGACGAGCGGGCAGATCTACGTCCCGCGCTCGCGTCGCCCCCAGGGACGCACGGTCAGGGAACTCGACCAGGTGCTGGCCGACTGGCTAGCCGTTTCCGGCAACCGGGTCCCGGTCCGGGCCCGGGACGACGCCGCCGGCGCTGCGGGCACCCCCGTCTATGGCATCCTCGCCCGGCACGTCTTCCAGCGGGGCAAAGCTGATCTCTTCGCGCACTCGGCCACCGGTCTCCGGCGTCGGGCGATGGTTGCCGAGGCGGTCGCCGCGGGCCGGGTGACCCCCGTCACCGGCGAGGCACCTCATCGCTACCTCACGATCGACTGTCCCGGATTCGCCCTGGTCACTGGCCCGGACGGCGAACCGAAGCCCTGGCGGACGACCATTACCCGCCGCGAGCTCGGTGACGAACTGAGGATGATCAGAGCCGCCTGCTACACATTCGTCGCGGGACTGAGTCTGATGCGGGACAGTGAGGTTCAGGAGATCGAACGCGGGGCTCTGACCACCTACTTCGGGTCGCCTGCCATCGTCTCCCGCAAGATCAAACGCGACCCCTCCCAGCCCGAGCTGTTCTGGTGGGTCATCGAGCCGGTCGCCGAAGCCCTCGCCGTCGCCGAGCGGCTGTCCTGGCACACGTCCCACCTCTTCGCGACCCTGCGGCCGCCGACCGGCAAGCAGCTGGTCGGGCGCCGGGGCATCGAGGCCGCCGACGACATCGACTTCTTCATCGAGCACGTCAACGCGGACCGCGACCGCACCGGGCTCCCAGAGATCCCCCTCGCGCACGTCCGTCCGCACATGTTCCGGAGAACCATGTCGATCATCACCAGCCGTGAACCGGACTCCGAGATCGCCCTTGGACTGCAGCTGAAACACGCCGCCCGGCGGGCCCTCGCGAACCGCACCACCATGGACTACGGGCAGATGGATGCGAAATGGGCCAAGGAGTTCGACCACGAGCTGGAGTGGGCGGCCGCCCGCAAGCTGGTCGACCTGCTCAAGGCCCGCCGCGACGGCGAAGCCGTCGCGGTCGGCCCCGGCGCCGTCCGCTTCCATGCCCGGCTGGACAACGTCATCGACACTCTGGCCACCGACACGCACCTGCGGGCCCAGGTCGCTGACGAACGGGCCCAAGTCGCCCTGCTTCACGCCGAGTTTCCCGACCTTCACCTGGGCACTCTCAATCACTGCATGTGGGACGCGGGACAGGCCGAGTGCCAGAACAGCCTGCCCCCCGATCAGCGAGGCTCCGCCCCGCTGATCGGGGCCTGCAAGCCGGCCCGCTGCCGCAACTCCACTGTCACCAGCGCACACGCGCCGATCTGGCTCGCCGAGGAAGAAGACCTGATCGCGATGTCCAAGGACCGCCGCCTAGCCTCGCCCCGCCGTGAAGCCGTGCTGATCGAAATCGCCGACGTCCAGCGGATCACCCGCGCGTTCAAGGACCAGAAGGGCAGCCACTGATGCCGGTCTCCGCCGCGACGGCCACCAAGCTGCAGGAGGCCATGCAGCGGCTTCTCGCAGGTGAGCCCATCCGCACCGACGGGGCACTGACCAAGGAGAATCTGGCCCGCGAGGCCGGGGTCAGCCACGCGACCGTCCACCGGGCCGAGAACATCCTCGCCGAGTGGCATGCCAAGGTCCCACGCCAAGTCCTTCGAACCCCGGGCGAAGTCCGCCGAGACGAAGACATCGATGACCTCCGTCGGCAGCTCCGCGAAGCGAAACAGCAGATCACAGAGTTGAACGGAAAGCTCGACGCCCTCGCCACCGTCACCGCGAACCTCTACCACGAGAACCTTGCCCTGCGACGCAAACAAGGACAGAACCCGCGCATCGCAGTCCTCCCGGACGCCGACTGAACACCACGGCCCCCGGCCGCGATTTCAACTACTCCGGCCAAGGGCCTGTGCCTTCCGCAGCACTCCGGTCTGACTCACCTCGGTGAGGCCGGGGCGAGCCTCCTCGTGCTGATGGCGAAGTCGCGGCACAAGAAACCGGAGAACGTACGCCGCTACTTCAAGCCGTCCCCGCAGGTGACCGCCGAACTTACGAGCTTGCTCACGCCGGGCGACAACAGCAGGTGGTCGTCGGATCTCGAGATCGGCGGTGCGCATTGTGAGGCCTTTCGCGTGGTGCCCTTACGCGGCGATGCTGGAGGTCGGCCGCGCTCAGAAGACCATCTTCGTCGCCCGCTACCTGCGGTTGCGCGACCTCCAGCGGGAGATCGAGGAGGGCCTGAACGTCATGGAGTCCTCCAACGGCGCCAACTCACCCGCCCGACCTTGCTGCGGTCAAGCTTCCGGGTCCCCGAGTTGCGACGGAAGCCGCCGACCAGCGGTCATCTGAGCGTGCGTGAAGCGTGGGCGAGGTCAGAAGGAGCGGTGGGAAGGAGAAGGAAGCCAGATGGTCCACCTCCCTCCCGTAGACGTCATGTCGCTGCGTTCGCGCTGTCTGGTGAGGCGTCTTCCTTGGAATGCGGCTTCAGGGCGCCCCGCCCCCGCGTACGGTCTATCTCGCGCCATTCCGGCCGCAGTCCGGCCAGATTCGTGGTGAGGAAGTACGCGGCGCCGCAGGCGAGCAGCACCGGCACGAGTCCTGCAGCGGTCACCGCCGCCCCTGCGAGCAGC
>NZ_JAPEOB010000013.1 GCF_026341775.1 Streptomyces sp. NBC_00654
CCCGAGATGCGGAGTCGGTTGACAGCAGGTCAGATGGGACTCATGAGAGGAACATCGACCATGGCTGCTCCCCGGAAATACTCGCTTGAGTTGCGTGAGCGTGCGGTACGGATGTATCGCACTACTGAGCCGAAGCCGCAGATCAAAAAGATGGCCGTCGACCTCGGCGTGCACCCCGAGGCTCTGCGCGGCTGGATCCGTCAGGCCGAGGCGGACGCCGGCGAGCGCGACGACCGTCTCACCACGGACGAACGCGCCGAGCTCACGGCCCTGCGTAAGGAGAACGCCCAGCTCAAGCGGGCCAACGATGTCCTGCGGACAGCCTCGGCGTTTTTCGCGGCGCAACTCGACCCGACCCGGCCCAGGTAACGGCGCTCGTCAGCGAGCATCCCCGCCTGGGAGTCGAGTGCGTACTTCGGGAGCTGCATATCCCCTCCTCCACCTACTACCGCTGGCGCCGCGCCGAGAAGGAGCCCTGCGAACGCCGGCGCCGCGACGTCGAGCTGACCGAGCGGATCAAGGAAATCCATACGGAGTCCGGCGGGATCTACGGCTCTCCGCGCGTGCACGCCGTCCTTCATCGCGAGGGCGCCCGGGTGGGCCGCAAACGGGTCGAGCGATTGATGCGCGAAGCCGACATCTCCGGGGTCAGCCCACGCCGCAAGGGCTTCACCCGCCGGGATCCCAAGGCCACCCTCGCCCCGGACCTGGTCAACCGGAACTTCACCGCACCGGCGCCGAACCGGTTGTGGGTCACCGACCTGACGATGATCTCCACCGGGGAGGGGCCGCTGTGGCTCTCGGCGATCCGCGACGCCTTCTCCCGCCGGGTGGTGGCCTGGGAGACCTCTGCCCGCGCGGACGCCGACCTGGTGCTGACCACGTTGGAGTACGCGCTCGCCAGCCGCGAGGTCGAGCCCGGAAAGCTCATTCACCATGCGGATCACGGCTGCCAACCCGGACTCAATCGGTTGTCGCAACACCGGCTTCTTGAGTCAAGAGTAGGTGTTCGTTGAGGGCTTCAGCGGGTGTCTTCCATCCGAGGGTTTTGCGGGGGCGGCTGTTGAGGGCGAGTGCAACGGCTGCGAGGTCGTCTGTCTGCCATCGGGACAAGTCCGTGCCCTTCGGAAAGTACTGCCGCAGCAACCCATTCGTATTCTCGTTCGTGCCGCGTTGCCACGGGCTGTGCGGGTCCGCGAAGTAGATTTCGAGGCCGGTGTCGACGCGGAGCCGGGCATGCTGTGCCAGTTCTTTGCCGCGGTCCCAGGTCAACGAGCGACGCAGCTGCTCGGGCAGCGTGGTGATCGTGGAGGCGATCGCGTCCCTGACGGCCTCGGCACCCAGACCGGCCAGCGCCGGCCCGTTCTTCACCCTCGGCTCGGTGCCAAAGCCTTCCATCCGGGGCAGGTGCAGCAGCATGGTAAACCGGGTCGTGCGCTCGACCAGAGTGCCGATCGCGGACTTGCCGGTGCCGATGATGAGGTCGCCTTCCCAGTGTCCCGGGACTGCCCGGTCCTCGGCCTCGGCCGGTCGTTGGCTGATCATCACCTCGGGGGTGACGTGCCCGTTCGCCCGCCGTCGGGCTCGGGCGCGGGGAACCCGCAGCGCACGCCCGGTACGCAGACAGCCGACCAGCTCACGCTTGAGGGCTCCACGTCCTTGGATGTAAAGCGCCTGGTAGATCGCCTCGTGCGAGATGCGCATGGACTCATCATCGGGGAAATCCGTCCTGAGCCGGCCCGCGATCTGCTCGGGACTCCAGGCCGTCGCCCACCGCCGGTCCTGACGGCGGGGCTTGTTCCGTCCCTTCCACCGAGGCGTCTTCGGCCCGGTGACCTGTGTTCCGTCCGGACGACGTACATCCCCGGCGAGCCGGTCCTGCACATACTCACGCAGCCGTTCATCGGCCACGAGCTTCGGCGTCTTCGGACGCCGTGCCGCCAGTTCCGCCTTCCACTGGGCGATCGAGGCCCGGTAGCCGAGCTGCCCGCCGCGGGTGGCCGCGTTGCGTCGCAGCTCCCGCGAGATGGTCGACGGATCCCTGCCCAGGCGGCGTGCAATCTCGCGGACTCCCAGGCCCTGGGCGTTGAGCAGCGCGATTTCTTCGCGTTCCGTGAAGGACAGGTATCTGCCCGAGGGCGTGCTGAGCTGGATCGACGGCATGCCGCCACGTTCACGGAACCAACGGGACCCCACCACTGGGGATACGCCGCACGAGACCGCCGCCGCCTCGCTGGTCATCCCCTCGGCGATCTTCATCCAGAAAGCCCGCTCCACCTCCCGACGGATTGGGGGCCGTCCCGGCGACCGCATTGCCGGACGCCCCGTCAGCCGCGTGGCCCATCCCGCTGGCCGACCCATCCAACACCTCCAGGGTCGAGGTGTTGCGACGATCAGTTGAATCCACCCAATACACATCCATCAAGCTCACAACCCGGTTGATGCGGTCGGGAGCTGAGGCGTCCATGGGGTCCGTCGGAGATTCATACGACAACGCCCTCGCGGAGAACCTCTGGATGCTCATCAAAACCGAGGGACTCCGCGGCCGCACCTTCGCCACCCGGGCCGAGGCGAACGTCGCGCTCTTCGAGTACATCGACGGCTTCTACAACTCCCGCCGCATCCAGGAACGGCTCGGCTTCCTCAGCCCGATCGAGTTCGAGGAAAGGCACTACGCCGAGCAGGCGACAGCCAAACAAGCGAACCTGAACGCCCGCCAACCCGTCCTGACCAGCTGATCAGCGACTCCCGAGTGACGGGGGAACCTCAGGGCGGCGAGTCCACAGAACTCTGCGAGGGCGCCAAGCCGGGACAGGGCCTGCCGGGCGGGGCCGCCGGCACACAGAGGTGCAGGCGGCCCCGCCCGGATTCTCGGCGTTCCGGCGACCGGGCGTGCGGCAGGAGTTGCCACCCGGGCGACGTGCTGTGGTTCGGCGCTGTGCCGGTCAGGCGATCTGGTACCTGCCGACTTCCAGGAAGTAGCGCAGCGCTTCGGGTGTGTTGTCGTCGAGGGCGGCGTTGGCTGCCGCGCGCAGGGCGGGGCTGATGGACGGGTCGGCGAGGATGCGGGCGATGGCGACGCGGTCGTCCTCGGCCTGGGCGATGCGGTAGCCGGTCTCCAGCCAGGCGCGCATCGCCTCGGGGTCGTTGGCGTCCAGGAGGGCGTTGGCTTCTCGTGTCACACGCCGGCCGCTGTCCGGGTCGGCGAGGATCCGGAATATGGCCACCCTCAGGTCGTCGGCGTCCGGCTCGTCCGCGGACGAGGACACCGCGGGCACCGTCACCGCGGCCGGTGCCGCCGTGGCGGCGAAGGACGGGGTGGCGAGCAGGAGGGCCGGGGCAAGGATGCCCGCGACGATGCCGGGCGTTACGCGATGCAGTCGCAAGGGGAATGCTCCTCTTCGTTCGCTACGGAGGTGAGTTGAGGACGCCTCAGGGCGTTCACTTCGATAATGCTGCCACCTGGGTCTGACAGCGGTAGTTGCCCCACTGCGGTCGCAGGGCACCGTCGCCGCGGACGTGGTCGATGCGAGAGCAACACCGACTAGCCGACCATCCCGACGATGTCTCATGAGACACCACGCAGTCTGGAGAAGGACGGCCACAGGATGGTGCTGCGCCGCACGGAGGACTCCGTGGTGCTGTACGCGAGGTCCGGACGGGTCGCCACCAGCCACTGGATGGACCTCGCGACCGCCGGCATGGACTTCCTGCCCCCGGGCACGGTCCTGGACGGCGAAGCCGTCATCTGGAAAGACGGGAAGCTCGACTTCAGTGCGGTCCAGTCCCGCGCCGCCTCGACCCTGCCCCGCGCCCGGACCCTTGCCGCCCGGAACCCCGCCTCCTACATGGTCTGGGACGTCCTGCACCACCCCGCCCACGGCGACATCACCGCCCGCCCCTACACCGCCCGCCGCGCTTTCCTGGTCGAGCTTCTCGCCGGTGTCGGTCCGCCGATCCAGGTGGTGCCGTCGAGCGACGACTACGACGTCGCACGGGACTGGTACGAGTCGCTTCGGTCGCTGGGGATCGAGGGGATCGTCGCGAAGCGGGACGTTCCCTATCCCGCCGGCAGGCGTGGCTGGGTGAAGGTGCGGCACGCGGACACCGCCGAGGCGAGGGTCGTGGGGTTCACCGGCCCGCGGTTCCGGCCCCGGCGCCTGGCGCTGGTCCCGGTCGGGGAGAGCGGGGTGAGGCTGTCGGCCCGCCTCGCCGCGGGGCTGGCCGCGCGGATCGGCCGGGAGCTCGCCGGAGCGGCGGAGACCGGTGGGGGTGTGGTCGAGGGCGAGGCCTACACCGGCCTGGACACCGCTCTCGTGGTCGAGGTCCTCGCCGGGGCGGCCGCCACGGTGTTCTCACTGTCACGCGCATCCGCTGACGGGTATCGGGGGATGCTCTGGGACGGTCGGCGTGGTCATTGGCATCCGGTATTCGAACAGCCGTACTATTGGGGGGTGCCCCAGTACACCTTC
>NZ_JAPEOB010000014.1 GCF_026341775.1 Streptomyces sp. NBC_00654
GTCCATCCGTGTACCGCATTCACCCGTTCTGTCGACACAGTTGGCGCTGACGGGCAATCAGGTCATGTAACGGCCTAGATATGTCCTACGGTCGGGCTCGTGACACCAACTCTGCACAGCCCTTCCTCCGTCCTGTCGGGTGAGCGCGGTGAACTGCTGCGTGCGCTCGCCGAGCAGCGCGAGCTGCTGCTCATCACCGTCCGTGGCATCACCGATGCGCAGGCCATACGGCGCACCGTCACGAGCGAACTCACACTGGGCGGGATCATCAAGCATCTGGCCTGCGGCGAGCGGGTCTGGACCCAGATCCTTGTCAGAGGGGACGGAGAACTGCCCGACGGAATGCTCAACTTGGGGCAGTACCGGATGACCGAGGCAGAGACGCTTTCGGGCCTGCTGGAGCTGTACGAGGGGGCCGCGTGTGAGACCGCGAAGGCTGTGAGCGGACTGCCGGACCTGGAGGGGGACGTTCCGCTTCCCCGGACGCCGTGGTCTCCGCCGGAGCCGGAGTACTGGTCGGCACGTCGGGTCCTGCTGCACCTGATCAGGGAGACGGCCCAGCACGCGGGCCACGCGGACATCATCCGGGAAGCACTGGACGGGGCTAACACCACGGCCCAGCGGTGATGTGCTCCGGCCGTCTCGGACGGAACACCGGCCGTTGGGCTGCAGGCCTTGGTGAGCTC
>NZ_JAPEOB010000015.1 GCF_026341775.1 Streptomyces sp. NBC_00654
CCCCAGGACCTCCGCGACGCCCAGCTCGCTCTCCACCAGACCCGCGCCGAGTGTGAGGCCTACGCACGCACGCTGCCGTGGTCGGCGGAGCCGATGGACGGGTGGGAGGCGGAGAAGCAGGTCCACAGCAGCTACCTGCCCGCCAAGGCGGACAGCCCCGGCTACACCGACGAGCGTGCGACACGAAGTCGCTCCGAAAGAAGTGGATACGCAATAGTGCACAGATAAACAACTAATGCATATCTCCGGCCCGTGCCAATGGCCGGTCCCCCACACTCACGTGCGTCGACAGTAATGACGGGGTGCGAAGCTGAGTGCAGAGAAACCAAAAGGCTCCGTCGACCATCGAAGGGGCCTAGGTATTGGGGGAAGAGTGGCAGGGTGAACGCAAGTGAACCTCTGTTGATGGCTCGTCAGTGTAACCCGTCGATGGTATGCAAGCAGACGGCATGGGAAGGGACACGAGAAAGTGTCGGATGGAGGCGCTGGTAGTTCGTCCACGCCTTATGGCACCATCCTCTTCCCCGGGCTATAGGAGGCACCCGCACCACTCGCATCTTCTAGGTGCGGAACGTGGAAACCCCGTTGGAGTCCGGCCACCGGTAAGCCCAACGCAAGAAGGGCAGAACTCTCCAGCGGGAAC